>CALAJO010000167.1 GCA_937922745.1 uncultured cyanobacterium | reverse complement strand
GGATATTGCCATAGCACCGGGCCGCTCAAATCGGAAACGAGCGTAAAATAGGTGACAGCCACAATGATTAAACGGTTTAACCGACAAACGGATCGAAATTGCGTTTCCAACATCTCGGGTTACAGTCCCCACTCAACGTTATCTGGCTGTCTCCATCGGGAAAAATCCCCGTTAAAGCGCTATGATGCCTCTTGCTGATTATACAACGTCTTCCCAGCTATCACCAGACTTGAGCAATTCCCGGTTAAGCTCCCCTTCGCTGGATGCGATTAGGGTGGCCACAACGCAGTCGTCTATAACATTCACCGTGGTTCGGCACATATCCAGGATGCGATCGACCGCCCAAAGAAGCGATAACCCTTCCAATACCTGCTCCGGGCGAAAGCCGCCAATGCCGTTGAGGATAATGGACATCGTAATCATCCCGGCCGCGGGAACCCCGGCCGCGCCAATGGAAGCAATAATCGCCAGAATTACGATGGAAATGATAACCGTCAGGGTCAGCGGGATGCCATACAACTGCGCCAGGAACATAACGGCAATCACTTCGAACATGGTCGTGCCGTTCATGTTCATGCTTACTCCGGCGGGTAGCACAAAACTGGCAATGCGGTTGGAAACACCCCCACGCCGCTCGATACAGGCCAAGGTCACTGGCAAGGTTGCAGAGCTGGATGCCGTGCCAAACGCAACGAGAATCGCTTCGGATATCGCACGATACAGGTTCATAAAATTAACGCGGGCCAATACGTACAGCAAAAGCGGATAGACGATCAGAATCTGAATGAGGAGGGCCAGGAGAACCGCGCCCATAAACGGCATCATCTTATAGAAGATCCCGACGCCGCTATGGGAAATGGCGGTAAAGGTAAGCGCAAACACACCCGGCACGGCAAAAATCATCACCCAGTCCACAATGCGCATGGTTGCTGCAAAAACCGCTTCGAAGAAGGCGACAAACGGACGGGCTGTGTCCCCAATAAACGCGGTGGCCGTCCCGAACATCAAGGTAAAAATGATCACGGGAACGAGATCGCGTCTTGCAAGGGATTCGAATGGGTTTTGGGGAATCAGGTTGAGCAGCAGGTCGCGGATGCTGGTGATATGCACCGCCTCCGCCGTGGGCTTAAAGGGCACAAACCCGCTTGCCAGGTCAAACCCTTCCGGGATGCGGGCGCCCGGATCGACATAAAAACCAATCAAGGCCGCCACAGTTGCAGAGATAATCATCGTTAGGCCGAAGTACATCACGGTTTTTACGCCCATTTTGCCCAGTTGGCGGCCATCGCCCAAGGAATTAATCCCGATGAGCAGCGAGCTGATAATCAGTGGAATGGCGAGCATGGCAATCAACCGGATGAACATCTGCCCCACCACCTCAAACGCATGATGCATGAAGGTTGGGCTCTCCGGGTTATAGGGGAACCATGCCCCCAGGACGACCCCGAGGAAAATGGCGATAAAGATATGCCAATGGCGTTTGGTTCCCAGCCCCAGTGCGACCAGAACCATCAATAAGTTTCGCATCAAGCGCTCCGTCTTCCACTATTCAATACCCTCTATTATAGGTGGTTTTCCCCCAAAGGAGATCGCTTGGAAAACGGAGCTGACATTGCAGGCAATAAAAAAAAATGGAGGAACTTAATTCTTACTGGATCAACATTTAGAGGTAAAAATGCGAATTCTACTCCTGAATCATTATTCGATCCTCCAATCCCGCTCCATAAACGATCGGATCCCGAAAGAGGGAATCGGCTCGGAACGTTTTGGAATCCGCGTCAGCTACGGACAATATGCCACGGATGATGAGCAGGCTTATATTTTGGACGAGACTCTACAAGCGCTTTGTCAAAACCTTTTTAGCCAAGCCATCCAACAAAGCCCGGCAGAAATGGTGGATGATGATATGGAGGCCCAGATAAGACCAGGCCTTCTATTAGATTGGTCCGAGTATGAACGAAAAAAGATAATCGCTGTGAAATTAAGAAAAGATAATTACTCCTTTCATGAAATTTTTGTATTGAAGCCGCTTGCCCCAGATCTTTTGCTTTTTGACTCCCGGCAGAAGTACGCCCTGCTCGCGCACTGGGATGGTTCAGGTGATATTATCTGGGGAAGTAATTCGCATTACAAACTCAGAGGGAGATGGCCATACCCCATTGACAGACCTACTTACGTAGGCCCCCTTAAACCCGTTGATGTCTATTTATTTGAATGCCTGCTCAAGAATGTTTCAGCAACTGGAGAACCGCTTTCATAACGAAAAAGAGAGCCTAAAGCTCTCTTTCTTTGGATGATTTATAAAGCTGAATTTATTGCCAGGCGTCTTTGCGTCGCACACCTCTCATTTGTTTACCGCGTTTATTGGCTTTGGTAAAGAGTTTGGACAGGGCTTCGTGGGCTTCGTCCAGGTAAACGGTTTCTTCCACAATGGGGTGAATGGGCTCGTAACTGATGTTGGCCTGGGGAGGGTTGGTGAACTGTAAATCGTCACTTTCCCACAGGTTGCGACGCCGCTTACTCAATTTTGTTATCTCCTTTGGGTAACTCATCCATATATCGGTAAACCGATCAGTAGGATTATCGGTGAAGTATATACAAAACTTTAGAGCGGAAGGGTAACCGGACTTAAAGGCTGATCTCACGTACGCGGTGGCATTGCGCAATATGGTCAGGCAGAAAGGTTTCGTTTTCCGGCACAACCTGCTCACATACCTCGATTTTATAAGGGCAACGCGTATGGAATCGACATCCGGATGGAGGATTCGCCGGGGAAGGAAGATCCCCTTCCAGCAGGATGCGCTTGCTATGGTCAAAATCGGGATCCGGTATGGAGATGGCGCTAAGCAATGCCTGGGTATACGGATGCAAAGGCTTTTCATAAAGCTGCCGGGCCGGGGCGGTCTCAATAATCTTGCCCAGATACATTACAGCGACTCGGTCGCTGATGTACTCGACCACGCTGAGATTATGGGCGATAAACAGGTAGGTCAGCCCGAATTCTTTCTTCAGGTCCATCATCAGGTTCAGGATCTGTGCCTGGACACTGACATCCAGGGCGCTTACCGGCTCATCCGCCACAATAAACTTGGGCTTCAAAGCAATGGCTCTTGCAATGCCGACCCGTTGACGCTGTCCGCCGGAAAGCTCATGGGGATAACGGTTAATTGCGGAAGAGGGCAGTCCAACCAGATCCAACAGGCCTCGCACTTCATCGCGCAGCTTTTTCCCCCTGGCCATATTGTGAATTAAAAAAGGCTCCGCCAGGGTGTTCCCGATGGTCATCCTGGGATCAAGGCTGGAGTAGGGATTTTGGAAGACGATTTGCATATCCCGCCGAATGGGGCGCATCTGCCGGTTATTGAGCTGGGTTAAATCCTGACCCTCAAATAACACCCGCCCGGAGGTGGGCCGGATAAGCTGCAAGATGCACCGCCCTAAGGTGGATTTACCGCACCCGGACTCACCGACAATCCCGAGAGTTTCGCCCTTATAAATATCCAGCGAAACATTGGTGACGGCCTGAATTTGGCCGACGGTACGATTAAAGAAACCTTTTTTGATAGGAAAGGACTTGGTTACATTTTCCAGCGAAATCAATTTTTCCTGCCGTGCCTGCGGGTGGTTGTCCGGAGCCAGTTGGGTGGCCATAACCTGGGAGCGCCCTCTCTCTTTAAACCGATATCCATCCATTTTATCCGGATTTGAGGAAAAAGGCACGCATGAGCCACGTGATTCCGTTAGGCAAACCGATCCAGCCGGCGAAAATACTCATGCGGGTCGGCTTTGAAATAGGCGTCGAACAACCGGATTTCATCGGCCGAGAATTGTGTCCGATGGCTTGCCATCGATACGGTTTTACGCAACAAATCAGCCGGGCTTAACTCAACCCGCCAGTCCGTCGGGGATATATCAACCGGCTTAATGGCCTTCCAGGCCTGCTCAACCTTTCTGCGCTTCAAGTCGCTGATGGCCCTTGCAACAAAAGGCTTCTCGGTTTGCGGCATGGGATGGGACGCCAGCGCGGCCTCATCCGGTTGAAATACCTTGCCCAGAGTCTCTTTAAAGGTCTGGTATCCCGTCTGGGACATGGCAAAGTGGTAGAGTCTGCCGGGTAATTGCCGGGTTCTGGCGTCGGGATCCTCTGCGTCCAGCTCGTGGACGGCATCAAAGGTGAATTTGCCGGCAGCCACGTGATCCGGGTGGCCGGTAAAGCCATCCGGGCCAAAGGTAATGATATATTCGGGCCGCGTGGCCTGGATGATCGCTTTCAGTTCCGCCTTGATGGGATCGCCGTAGCGGCTAAGCCTGGCATCCGGGTAACGCAATAGCACGGGCGGCTTTTGAATGCCTAAAACCTGCATCGCCTGGGCCAGCTCTGCCTGTCGAACCCACGCCAGTTGAGGGTTCTGGGGTCGGTCATACCGATCCTCATCGTGATCTGCCAAATCGAGGCCGGAAACATCGTGCCCCCCCTCACCCATCGACAGGAAAACCATTTGGATGCTGTTGGTGCCGGCATATTTCGCCAGCGTCCCGGTAGTCAGGATTTCATCATCCGGGTGCGCTACCACAACCAGCAACTTTGCCGGAGGGAGCTTTTGATGGTCTTCAATCCGCTTGGCAACGGCAGTACCTGTAACCCGGCTAATTAGCCGTGGATAGTGAATGCGCTGTGCCTTGGGCGGCGTCAATTTATCAAAAGGGGATATCGGGGCTAACATCTCTTCTTAATTCCTTGCAATTAAAAACGACCTCTTGTCTCTGGGTGGAACAAGAAGTCGTTGGCTAAAACTGTGCTTAAAATCAACTTATGCGTGATTAATCAACATCGGCGGCAGCAACAACGTCCTTCCTGTTCCATGGAACAGCAACAGCAGCCGCAACAACACATCAGTGAGGTAAAAATGGCTGGGACGTTGTACAAAATCATGGGCTTTTAATCAAATTCAAATTAACTGACGTTATTGAGAGTAAAAGCGAAAGAAATCCGGATGTCAATGCAGAAGCTGGATTTTTAAAACCACTTGTAAAATAAGCTATTTCCAACTGGCTTTGTAACGGCAGTGACAGGGGCGCTGATATTAAAAGCGGGCAAAAGCAAAATAAACGGCCCCAACAATCAGCAGAAATGATACTGCGTGGTTCCAGGCCAGGCTTTCCTTAAAATAAAACGTGGTGAAGACGCTGAAGACAACCAGCGTGATGCATTCCTGAAGGATTTTAAGCTGGGAAGGCGTTAATGCGCCAAACCCCAACCGGTTGGCAGGAACTTGAAAGCAATATTCCAGCAAGGCGATGCCCCAACTCACCAGAATAGCCGTGACCAAAGGCCATCGAGGAAACTTAAGATGCCCATACCAGGCAAACGTCATCATAATATTGGACGCGACCAGCAGTACAATCGTCCAAAGCGGGATGCCAAAAACTGTCATCAAGTAATAAACCCAAGAACATATCCTGGGTTTATTTTAGCATTGATTGAATCTATGTAGAGTTGAAGCAATTATCGTCCCTGATAATGTTTCGCACGATCGTAAGGAACCACTTTGCTCAGAACGTTCAATAAGAGTCCTTGTGCCTCAGCTTCCAATGCTTCCCGCTGTTGCTTTCTATCTTGAGGCTCTCCTGTTTCGCCCTCTGGAACGATACGCTGAATCGCAAAATTTCCAGCATCTCTCTTGGCTGGTTTAAATTGATCAGGAAAGTCTTTGGGATCAGCCAAAGCAACCAGCTCGCGCGCCATTTGGAAAAGGCGCCTGACCAAGGCAACATCTTCCTTGCCTTGTGCAACAAAGTGTTGATGACGCTCGTCTCTAAAGTATTGATCCTGTGTCAGTTGTTCGGGCGCACGCCCACGAATGGCAGTAAATCCAGGATCTTCCGTATAATTCCACAGATTGACTTGATTTCCTTGCATGACTTGGGGCTGCAAGGAAAAATGGATAACCGGCAATTCCCTGCTGTTATTAGCCAGTTCCCTTGCCATGAGTTCTTCACCTTTTTCCGTTTCATATCCCACACGGACGATGGACTTGAATCGGATGGCATTGACGTTAAGCACGGATATAACCTCATTTTCTGACCGGAAAGAAGTATTCTATTTTAACTTATGATTTAAATCAATATTATTATTTGATATTTTTCAGAATGTTCTCCAGCCGACTACTTTTTGCGTTATGCTTATGGCGTTGATGATGCGCGAATCGAAAGGGCCTATCTGTGATACCTCAAGCGTTGGCCACGCCCTCCAAGGAACCTGAAGCGATATCCGGGATGTTCAACCGGATTGCCCGGACGTACGACCTGCTGAATGACTGTATGACAGGAGGAATGCACCGCTTATGGAAGCGCCAGGCTTGTCACGCGTTGCAACTTCAGCCGGGGGACGCGGTGCTGGATGTCTGCACGGGGACTGGGGATTTGGCCAATATCTTATCTGGCTTGGTTGGAAAAGATGGCCAGGTCAGTGCCATCGATTTTTCCAGTGAGATGCTGGCGATTGCAAAACAGCGCTTCCCGCATGCCTCCAATATCCAATGGATTCAGGGGGACGCCCTGGCGCTCCCCTTCGAAGATGCAACCTTCAAGGGTGCAATCATCAGCTTTGGCTTGCGGAACGTAGCTTCGGTAGAGCAGGCCCTTTCCGAGATGGTTCGGGTTGTTCAGCCCGGCGGATGGATTATCAACCTGGATACCGCTTCGGATTGCAAAAACCCCCTTTTCTGGCTGTATTTTTCCTTCGTTATGCCTTTGCTGGGGAAAGTCCTGGCCCAAGATAAAAAGGCGTATGAGTACCTTTGCCGTTCCACCCAAACCTTTGCAACCCCTGCGGAGATCCAGGACATTCTCCGGCGGCTGGGTCTGACAGAATCGCATATCCGCTACTTTTCGCTGGGAAGTGTCGCCTACCAGGCCAGCAGGAAGCCTTTGAACTGAGCTTTCCGTTGTGGCTGATCGCGAGGCAATAGCGTTGAAACCCAAAAACAGCTTGGCTGTCTGTCTTATCGGTTTGTGCTTCGTGCTGATTTATCTGCTCATCGCGTGGTTTTACCAGGACTCGATGGAGCCGTCCAA
>CALAJO010000166.1 GCA_937922745.1 uncultured cyanobacterium | reverse complement strand
ATCCACCAGGTGCGTGGCCAGCTTGTATTCCAGCGCCCCCTGCGGCCTGATTTCCGCAATAATGGCGGTGAGTAAATCGTCGTATTCTTCCTGGTTCTCGGTGGGCAATACCACCGTCGCGCCGGTTAGCCCGTAGGTCAGCGCGTTCATCGCCACCTTGCGTTTGCCTTCTTCCGACCGGGGGCCGGTGCTTTTCTGCGCATTCCTGCGGTTTGCCTCAATCTGCTTTTCAGAAACCATGTTGGATAAACCCCTCTTAAGGTTTTGGGTGTGTAACGTGTCTGTCTCACCGGCACCCCCTGCCTTTCAGAGATATCAATCGCCGGTGATGACACTTTAATAATATCTTAAGTATATAATAATGCTATAAAATTAAGACAATCTTAATAATTGGCCCACATCTTTCATTGTGGCAGTGGTTTATCAGAAACATGAAATGCTGAATGCTTCCCCACCCCTACCCCGCGCGCTAAAAGGGGGAAGGAACTTACCAGTTATTTATAGATTCATCTCCATCAGAATACAGTATGGCTGGCGTGTGATTCACGAGCAAATTGAATCCTTGAGGCGTTTTAATGAGAGAAGGCACAGATAGGTAACCCACCGTTGCAAATTCAATTCCACGCTACATTTTGCCCAAAACTACCCGCTAAGGCCAGAAGTAATGGCGCTGCCACGTCTGCCAGACTTCGATTTGAGTCGCTCACTCACTCCTATAATGCAAAGATACAGCTAAACCAGTTATTAGAACAACGTGTGGCCGAATACGACACTTCCACCGATCCGCAACTGCTTCAAAACCCTGATTTCATGACATCTCAAAAGCTTATCGATGCCATACTTCTGAGGCAGTTTGGCACCGATTTTCGGCAGTACCGGCTAATGCGAAAAGGCAATATTCCACCCGGGGTAGAGAAGCGCACTACTGGAGAAACCAGTAATGGCGCCATAGCAATAGCGTTAATAGACTTTTTAAAATATGCCACCCAAAGAAGTCAAAATCCGTTACGACCAACCAATGCCGAGGATAGTTACTTTTTACTGCTTTATGCACTGCATGAGGTGTATACCGCCGCCTGGCTCAAAACATTCCATACCCAGCTGGCAGATAAAAGATTTAAGCAAGATTATTCCTGTGAAACCGGTTTTAAGTTACCAAGCTATACCGTTGCCGGATATGGAGATTCCGACATCATCCGCTCCTCTATCACCAATAAGCACTTAATATTTATGGGCCCTCATGGGAGTATCCAGATTATGGCGCAACCCACACCGCAGGAACTGGTGGCCATGGCTGAAAGCGACCCTGCATTGAGACAGGAAATTGACACACAGACGCCGCTGGTTAAAACCATTGATCGATTGTCTCTGGACTGGCAAAAGCACTTTCCCCCGAAAAAGCCAGGCAGTGGGCGGGGCTTAAGCTGGGAACAAACCAAGGCGTTATTGCTAGGCAATTTAAAAATTAAAGGCCAACCGGTTACGATGAAGGATAGGGAATTCCCCAGCCAATGGAATGATCTCCACAGCCTGCTTTATTACATCCATTTTGACTTTAAACGGTATATCAACCAGGGTATCTGGCAGCCCAAGGTCTTGTTCGATTTGCCGGGCGTGGACGGTAAAACCGTGTGGGAATCCTGATTTTAAATCGCAGGCAATATTTTCCTTTGGCCGGGTTTCATTGGGGCATCATTCCAGTGCGTAAAAGGAGAAAGCGCAATGCACGCCGTTCGGTTTGGGATTATTTTAAATAATCAGGTTTCGCCACAAGCCCGGTATAATGGGCAACCAATACGGCCCCATGTGGATAAATTGGGTGAGGCACTGAATACGTTGGTGCCTGGGGATCACATACCCTTACTATTAGGGAGGCGCCAAATGAACCTTTGAATGATTGTCAAGGGCTTGCCTATCATAGCGGCAGCGAGCCCGACTCACAGATGTTTCTTGAGGTGCAGACAGGAGAGATTATGCCTGCGCCCGACACAGGCACATACAATGCCAGGCGGTTTTTATGGGCCGCCAAAACCATGGCGGAGTACGGCATCCAAAACTTTATCAACCGGGATTATCTGCCAAGGTTTAAGCAAGAGAATACAGCGCAAAATTAGAAAGAACTATTAAAAGATCATCCCCTATTCGTAATGATTTATATGTGAGGAAATATGATGAACCCCGTTCGATTTGGCATTCGCTTCCACAATTTAGTCAGCAACCAGGCGACTTATCAAGGACAGCCGGTTAAGCCTGCGGTTGAAAGGCTGGGCAGGGTATTGAATCAGCTGGTGCCCGGCAACCATATTACCTTAACCATTGCGCAACCTCCAGACGATCCACTGGATGACTGCAGTAGCTTACGCTACCACGTTGAGTCTGAACCAAATGCGCTAAACAATAATTCAAGCCGATGGCAGTTGTTTAACACGGATAAAATTGTGCCGGATCAGACTGGGTTTTTCTCTGTTATAGAGTTTAAGAATATTGCTTATAAACTTCTTCAGTCTGCCTTCGGCAAGATAATTGACCAGATGAACCTGGGCAAATAGTAAACCCTGTTTTTTTGGTTCGTGTAATCCATCCATTGTTTACGGTTTTATATATCAATCCGCTCATCGATATTACGGAGGGGGGGTATGACGCGCCTGTCCCCTGTTTGTTCCATAGGCCCAAAAATGTGTTTAAGGGCAAAATCGTTGTCCTTGCAGCTTCTTTCCCGAGGTACTAGACCAGGGGGTGGAGAGAAGATTGATCCCTTGGCAGGCGCTTTCTAAAACTTTCAGATGATGAGCGCTACACTTGCCGTAGGATATAGTACTTATACAGTGTCGATTGATGGATGGCGCAAGTTACAAATCAGGCGTCGCTGCTGTCGAGAGAGAGTTAACGTGAACAACATCATGTCCTACACGGTGTGAGTGGAGCTTAGGAGGCAATTTTTGATGAGAGAACTCGAAAAACGGCTTTACCGGATTTTTATCGTAGACGATAACACCAATCACAGCGCCGGCATTCGCCAGCTGATTGAGATGGAGCCGGGGATGAAAGTGGTGGGCATTGCCACCAGCGGCAACGAAGCCGTTCAGAAATTAAGCAAGGTGGAAACCGATATCATCCTGATGGACATGAACATGCCCGAAATGGACGGCATCAGCACCATCGAGAAGATTGTGGAACTGAAACCCAACGTTAAAATCCTGGCCCTCACCGGTTACGACGATCCGGACCTGGTGTTCCGCGCGATGCAGACCGGCGCCAAAGGCTACATCCTCAAAACCATGGTCACCTCCCAGTTGCGCCAGGCCATCCTGGAAATTTCCCACGGCAAGGTGTTTCTGCCCACCACATTGGCCACCAAGTTTTTCGATGAGTTCCAGAACCAGCAGACCAAGACCGAGCGTCCCGATCCGGTACGCCAGGCCTTGCTGAACTACCTGACCAACCGCGAGAAGGAAGTTCTGGCCCTGCTGACGGAAGGCATCACCTACAAAGGCGTCGCGGATAGACTGGTGATTAGCGAAACCACCGTTAAGACCCACGTCAACAACATCTTCCAAAAGCTCCAGGTTAACGACCGCACCCAAGCCGTCCTGTATGCGTTAAAGCACGGCCTGGTCAACGGCAAAGGCTCCAACGAATCCCTGAAGCCGGCGGTATAAGCCAAAAATATCAATATTCCTTGGAAGGGGCGCAAGCCCCTTCTTTTTTTGGCTGTTTCGGCTTGCCCTTATCCATGGGCTAAAAAAGAAAAAGCTGCCGTTTTTGGCGGCAGCGTTACACTTGGAAGGAGAAATTAATTGACCAGTTAAGATAAGGATTGAAGAAATCGAGCCAATCTCGTGTTTCTTATGGAGATCTTTCCCGGTTGCTCCTTCGTTTAAACGAATCATTACAAAACCGTTACGCTTTAAAGAGGAGCCAGGCTATCCTTGGCTTTCAGCAAGCAGACGCATCGGTGAAAGATCTCATGTAACAAAGATTTAACAAACTAGCATCTCCATGGCTTGAGGCGACTTTATGAAAGCGGATATGGGTTAAGGCGCACGGTTATGGTGCGCGCTTAAAACGATTCTTTCCTCTTTTAAATAGAGGTTTGGGAGTGATTTTGCCAGGAGCAGGACTTTTTCTGCCTCCTGGTTTTTCTATTGGGAGGGTTTTACAGGCCCAACGCCGCTGTGTTTGCCGGATCTCCTGAGTCTGGTGGAATTGGATTTCTGCCGCTTCAAGGCATAATGTTGTTAAGGCGAGCCAAGGATTAAACGCCAGACATATAAAGGACATCGGATGTCGTTATTCAAATTGCTGTTTAAAATCGTGGCCAAGTGGCTCATCTACCTTACGCGCTCGGTAGAAGAGGGGATGGCGGTGAGCGATAATGGGAAGGCGCATCGCAACGGGAAATCTCCCGGCTTGCAGTACATGCGCTTTGAAACACTGGCGGATAACGCGCTTGGGCACATTACCCAGGTGGTGAGCAAGGTGGAAAGGCGCTTGGATCAGAAACTTAACAACGAGCCTGGCATATCTTCTGCCGGGGTTGCCGTTGAGCCGGAAGTGAACGAGCTGTACGCCGAAGTGGCGGAGCTGAAGGCCGAAGTGCGCCGGTTGCGCCGCCTGATTGAAACCAACCTTGATATTGATGATGGGAACCACTAAACCCCAACCGACGCTGAAACGTCACCATAAAAACGGCAGAAACGGCAAACCGGCCAAGGCCGTCAGCAACCCCACGTATTACGACCCGGAGACGATTGAGGCCATCCTGAGCTTTGACACGTGCCGCAAGGACTTTAAGCTGTGGCTTTCTGCCGTGGAGCGGTTTTTTATCCTGCTGCGGTTTTTCCTGTCCATCCTGTGGATGACCTGGTGGGATCGCCAGATTTGGAGCTATATCGGCGAGGAGGACATTGATCGCGCCCAATCGCTGCGCCGCCACGAGCATGGTCGCCGCATTACGGAGAAGCTGCTTTACCTGGGGCCAACGTTTATCAAGGTCGGCCAATCGCTCTCGACTCGGGTGGATTTGCTTCGCAAGGAATACATCGAGGAGCTTTCCAAGTTGCAGGATCGCGTTCCGCAGTTCGGGATTGAGGATGTTCGGCGGATTATCCGCGAGGAACTGGGCGATGAGCCGGAACAACTCTTTCAATCGTTTAACCCGCAACCCATCGCCGCAGCCAGCCTGGGCCAGGTGCATCGGGTGGTGCTGCATACCGGCGAAGAAGCCGTCATTAAAGTGCAGCGGCCCAACTTAACCGGCTTATTCGCGATTGACCTGTGCGTGTTGAAGCGGGCTGCCCGCGCATTGCAGCGCAGCACGGAGCTGGGGCGCGGCCGCGAATGGGTTTACATTGTGGATGAGTTTGGCCGCACCCTGTTCGAGGAGATTGACTACATCCAGGAAGGGCGCAACGCCGATCACTTCCGCAGGAATTTTGCGGGCTGGCCCAATATCCTCATCCCCAAAATTTACTGGAAATACACCTCTCGGCGTGTGATTGCGATGGAGTACCAGCCCGGCATCAAGGTCAATGACCTGTCCGGCCTGGAAGCCGCCGGGTTTTCGCGTGCGGATATCTCCGTGCAGATGGTGAAGGCCTACTTCCAGCAGTTGCTGATGGACGGGTTCTTCCACGCGGATCCGCATCCGGGGAACATTGTGGTGAACGCCGACGGCAAAATCGTTTTCTACGATTACGGCATGGTCGGCACCATCCTGGATGATACGCGGCTTAAAATCGTAACGACCTTTCTCAACATCGTCAACAAGCGCACCGATGCTATCCTGACCAACCTACAGGAGCTGAACATGGTGACGCCCGGCGCGGACATGGAAGAAATTCGGGCTGTGGTGGACTGGGCGCTGGAAAATTATTACGACGTGCCGCACGACCAGCTTAACTTTGAGGAATTGGCCGATGAGATGGCCGAAGTGATGTATTACTATCCGTTTAAGCTGCCTGCCACGTTTACCTTTATGTTTCGGGCGCTGATTACGCTGGAAGGCGTGGCGACAACGTTGTACCCGCAAATCCAGTTTATGAGCCTGGCCGTGGATTACGCGCGGGACTTTACGCAAAAAAGCTTTTTAATCGAGAAACTGCTGGCGCCCGGCGCCGCGGAGAATTATCCCAAGCTGTTTCGCGAAGGGTTGGAGCTGCTGGGGATTTCCGGCAAGGGCAAAGCGGCGGTTCCCGGACGTGTTCGGTTATATCACGAGGAATGGAAGCCGCTGGCCCGTTACGTCAAGGCGGGGTTTATCCTGCTGGCGCTGGGGCAAACCACCATGATTGTGATGCTGATGGCCGTGCTGCTGATTTTTATCTATCGCTACAACCCCGGCGACGTGATGCTGGCCATTATCTGCATGAGTACCTTCCTGATGGGGTATCTCATTATCACCTTCTGTACCCTGCTGCTGATGCCCGCCCGCAAGAAGCCGTTCCACTTCAATCCGCCCAAGCGGCTTAACAAGGCATCTCCCGCTCCATCACAATCCGGCCGTTAACCATCACCATTATCGGTTCGGTCTCCGGGGCAAGCCATGCCTCGTAGGGGTCGTCTATTGCTTCATTCGGCGTCCACCACAGCACCAGGTCGGCGGCGTAATCCGGCTTTAGCTGGCCCAGCCGATGACCTTGCTTGATTGCGGCGGCGGATCCGGCCGTCAGGATCTCAAAGGTTTCCCGGGCGGTCATGGCGTTTCGTTCACGCATCACGCGGGCTTCCGCCCGCAAATCCAGGTCGTGGTTGGAGAGGCGGCTGTCCGTTCCCAGGCCGATAACCAAGCCCGCCTCCCGCAGCGCCTTGATGCCGGATACGGTGTTGCCGGAGAGCCACAGGTTGCTGCGGGGGCAATGGGCTAAACTCGCCCCGCGGGCCTGCATCTCCGCAATTTCCTGTGGGGACAGGTAAACGCCATGGACAATGATCCAGTCGGAATCGACATGGGGCAGAAAGGACTCCAGCGGTTTAATGCCCACTTGGGCCGGCCCAAAGCGCTGGCCCAGCAGCACTTCGTGCAGCCTGTCCAGGGAGGATTGCCCGTTTTGGAACCACTCAACCTCTTCCTTGATCTCCGCGACGTGGGTATGCACGATGGCCGGCGCCATCCCTCGCAGAGAAGCTTCAACCGCCTTGGGGGTCACGTTGTAGGTAGAATGCGGGGAAATGCCCACATCCAGCAGCGGGTGTTGCGCAAAACGCTCCCTAAGCCGGAGAAAATGCTCGGTAAACCCGGAGACATCCGGTTCTTCGTGGTGGAAGGGGTAATAGTATTCCGGCGAAACAATCCCGCGCATCCCCACCTGGGAGAGGAAATCCAGCGACATTCCCGTAGGGGTGATGTCGTTTACGCAGGTAGTCCCGGCGGCAATCATCTCCATAATGCTTTTCTGGCAGGCGGCTTTCCGCACCGCTTCCGGCATGGTGCGGTTATGCCCGGCCACCTTGATGATCCAGTCGGCCATGGTTTCCCAGGGCTCAATAGGAATGGGCTTTTCCATCCACAGCTCGATATGGGTATGCACGTTAACCAGCCCCGGCGTCAGGAATACCGTGCCGCGATCGGCATAGGGCCTGTCCTGTTGGGTCTGGTCAACATCTTGTATACGGCCTTCGGCCTTGTCCATGAGGATTTGCCCCTGTCGCAGCGGCTCGGCGTGGGGGGTTAACAGCCAGTCACAGCTCAATTCGTTCATTCGGTGTTTGGTTATCCGGTTGATGCTTTCTCCTTATAGTTAAATACAGAAACGGCGATTTTTCATCCGGCGGCGCGAGAGGAAGCGCACTCCTCCGCACGAAGGACTGTGGCGGCAAAAAAGCGCCTTGCGGTGTCCTTCCGGAAAGATGTACGTTACAATAATGTTTGCTATTACAATACGCAGTCGGGTGGAAGAGATGATGATGGATTTTTTAAGAAGCAAAGCGCGCTGGATTGCCGGCTTTATCGCTTTCTTGTTTCTTTTTTCACTGTTAATCCCTGTTTTAAGCATGTTCGCAGGGTAGTGCATGCAGGGTTGGCTTAACAAACGCGCGATAACCTGGGTACTCCTGCTTTTAACCATTTTCACCTTTACAGGGGTGTCTTCTGTTGCGCCGCTGGCCCAAGCCAAGAATGAAAAAGCCAAAATCCAGAACCTGCAACAGAAGAAAAAGAGCAAACAGAGCCAGCTCAAGCGCATCAAGGCGCTAAAATACCAGATTATCCTGAAGGAGCAGTACGTTACCCGCAACATCCTGAAAAACCAGCAGCGGCTGGAAAGCAGCCAATCCTCGCTGGATGTGCAGAACAAGCTGCTGAACGATACCAAAAACCAACTGGCGGCCCTTGAGAAAAGCCTGGATATGGCCATTGCCGAACAGCAGGAGCTGGCCGATCAGGTTGGGAAACGCCTGAGAAGCTTTTACATGGGCGAGCATATCAGCTTTTTGCATGTGTTGCTGGATGCAGGCAACCTCTCCACGTTGATGGATAGGATGTATTACAAAAAGCGGATTTTTAACCGCGACAAGGTGTTATACGAATCCTACCGCCAAAAGACCCTGGCCTTGGAAGAGAAGAAGGATGACCTGGCCCGTCATAAAGATCGCCTGGCCATGACCATTTCCAAAATCGAGGATTACCAGAGCCAGCTTCAGGAAGCCATGGTGCTGGATCGGTTGCTGGTGAAGAAACTGCAAACCAGCAAGGAAGCCTATGAGATGGCGGAAAACCAACTGGAGCGGGAATCCTACAATATCGAGCGACAGATCATGTCGTTAACGGCCAGCGGCGGCTATGTACTGGGAAGCACCGGCATTTTCGCCCGCCCGATTCTCTCGGCCATTACCTCTCCCTTTGGTTACCGGGTTCACCCCATTTTCCGAACCAGCCGTTTGCACTCCGGCATCGACTTTGGCGGGGGCTACGGCACGCCCATCCGCGCCGCCGATGGGGGCCGCGTGATTACCGCCGGATGGCAAGGCGGCTACGGCAAAGTGGTCATCGTGAACCACGGCACCAAGGCCGGGAAAAACCTCACCACCTTGTACGGCCATATGTCCCGCATTGCCGTAAATAACGGCCAGTCCGTGGGCAAAGGGCAAGTGTTGGGGTATGTGGGCTCCACCGGGTTTTCGACCGGGCCTCACCTGCACTTTGAAGTGCGTGAAAACGGCCGCCCTGTGAATCCTTTGAAGCACTTGCGCTAGTGGGATGGCCTCGGCTATCGTTGCCCCGTTTTACTGCACGGAACGCATTAAAGCGGATGCCAGGGTCATGACCATTGAGTGTTTCATATATTTGAGTGCGCCATACGGAGAGTTAAACGCCATGGCGCGCAGAATAAACGCCCGATAAGGCAAGAATTGGTATAATATAATCATACGGATAGATTTTTGAGTGGATGAGGTCGTTACACCCCGTGGTTTCCCAACAACCAGCCGAACAAGCCGTTAACCTGGATGGCCTGATGGGCCATTTGAGCGCGTCGGCGGGCCTTTACTCGCGGGAAACGTTTTTAAACCTCGTCAGCTGCATCGTGCGCCTCATTCGGCAGTACCACCTCAAGGGGCTGGTGTTTCACCGCTTTTTGGGCGATGGGGACTTTAAGACGCTGGGCGTGGCGTTGCAACAACTGCCCAACATTACCGCGCTGGAAGTAACGGACGAGGAAATCGGGCGTTGCCTTTCGCTGGACAGCCAGAATAGCGGCTTCCTTATCGCGCTGACCAACCAGTTCTGCGCCACGGTCTACTGGTCTACCGTGAGCCAGGATACCTACGGCATGTTCGACGGGGGGTGGACGTTCCATCCGGGAGACAGCAAGACCATCGCCTTGCAAGTGGCCCGCTATATGGATAACGACGCCGACCTGACGGAACGGATCGAGAATACCCCGCTGGATCGGCGGTTTGACGAGAAAATCACCGGGTTTATTACGCAACTGGTTAACAACCTGGAAACCCGCAACCGGGAACTGACGCTGGCCCTAAGCCAGGTTCGTCAGCTAAACGCCAAGGTACTGGATCATGAACGGCTGGCGGCCATTGGGCAGCTCTGCTCCGTCATCGCCCACGAAATCCGCAACCCGCTGGGGCTGATTGACCTGTACGCCAAGATCATCGAAAACCAGATTATGAAGTTGGAAGTACCGGAAGGGAAAGAGCTGCTGGAAAAGAACCTCCAACTTATCCGCAGTGCCACCAGCAGCCTGGAGGGCATTTTATCGGAATTGACCAGTTACGCGCGCCCATTGGAGCTGGCATTAGAGCGGATTGACCTGCGCGAGCTGGTCATCGAGGTGGTGGATATGTTTTCGCCCCAGTATGCGGAAAAAGGGATCAGCCTGAACTGGCGTTTGCCCTCCACGCCCATTGAGGCCGAGATTGACCTGCGCCGGATCAAGCAGGCGCTCATCAACCTGGTGAAGAACGCCCTGGAAGCTTCCCCGGCGGATACGTCCGTCGAGGTCATCCTGGCAACCCGCTCCAACGATGAGCGCATCTTCATCAAGGTGCAGGATCAAGGCAAGGGCGTGGACAAGAAATCGCAGGAAAAGCTGTTTACGCCATACTTTTCCACCAAGGGCAACGGCACCGGCCTGGGCCTGGCGCACAGCAAAAAGATCCTGCAAGCCCATGGCGGCACGGTAGCCCTGCTTCAAACCAGTGAAGCCGGCAGCACCTTTGCCCTCATCCTCCCCAAACAGGAATTTATTACGCTGGACAAGCTGCCCGACCAACAGGAATCGGGCGAAGAGGCCGTGATTGATGTATAAACTGCTACAAGCCCTTTTAAACGGATTGATTCGGAAACAACTGGCGACGGAACCCTTTAACACAAATCAAGGCGATACTGCCGCCCTTGCGCGCCGCATGGCGGTATCGCTCCTGCTGCTGGCGTGCCTGGCGCAATTTACCGGATGCCAGTTTTTCGGGCAGGGACAACAGAACGCCGAACCCGGCGAAGAGGAAACACTGGGCGAAGAAGACGAAGAAGTTTCGCAATCCGAGGAGCATAACCTGTTTAATTCCGGCCCTACGCCGGATATCAACAACTACCGGCCTATCCAGGGTAAAACATCCGACGGGATGATTATTAAAGGGACGCTTTACGTGCCCGGCCTAAGCCCTTATAAACCTCCCAGCGCGGATGAAGGGGAAGAGGAAGAGGCTGCCTCGAAAAAAGCACCGGCTCCCAAGGCAACGTATCCATTGATTATCCTGTTCCACAGCCTGAGCGGGGATCGCTGGGAATGGAAGGATTTGCCCAAGCGGCTGGTGAATGCAGGCTATGCCGTTTTGGCGTTTGATATGCGTGGCCACGGCGAAAGCGACAAGCAGGGGCAACGCCTCTACGTATGGCGGCAGTTTGACAAAAGCGACTGGCTGAGAATGCCGGGCGACACGGATGCCCTGCTCGAAGCCATCCGCAAGAACCCGGAAGTGGGTATGGTCAACACCAACCAGGTTGGGATTATCGGCTCCAGCATAGGGGCTAACGTGGCGGTTAATTATGCCGCCAAGCATCCCAAGCAGGTTCGCGCGATGGCCTTGCTTTCCCCGGGGCTGGAATACCACGGTATCGAATCGTTTAACGCGATGACCCATTATGAAAACCCCGTTTTCCTGATTGCCAGCAAGGAGGATGCCTATGCTTCCGACTCCGCGGAACGGCTTTACAAGTTTGCGCTGGGCAAGAAGAAGATCAAAATTTTCCAGGACTTAGGGCACGGCACGGATATGCTGACGGGCAACGAAAGCCTTGGCCCGGACATTGTGGCCTGGCTCAACAGCATTATCCCGACCGGCCAGGCCGCGCCGGCACCAGTCGCCAAGCCCGCAGAGAAGGTTGCCGAGCCCGACAATAAGCCAACGGAAGAAAAGAAAGCTGACACCAAACAACCGGCAGCAGCCGCCCCGAAAAAAGACGCCGCCAAACCGGCCGAAAAACCCAAGCCGGAGGTAAATAAGCCCGCGGCCAAAGAGGCTACGCCAACGGCACCCCCTGCTGAGAAAAAACCGGCTGCCCCAGCCGCCAAACCTAAGCCAAAACCAGCCCCGGCACCAAGCCCCCCAGCGCCAACACCGGCACCGGAACCCGCGCCAGCCGAACCGCCCACACCAACCCAACCGGCGCCGCTACCGCCACCCAGCGCCCCGGAGCCCGTCCCACCGGCGGACGCCGACCCGCGACCGATTTAAGTTAGCTCTTAGGTAAGATATTTTCTATCTTAATTAACTGTCTTGATGATACAGATACTCGCCACTCGGATATCCCTCCTGTAAAAAATTAAATACTCGCTGATTAATTTGAGGGTTTTCCACAAGGTGGCCATTTACAGTAATCTCATGCAATTCAAATTGTTCATTATAAGTAGCTACAATTTGATCACCCTCATGTGTTCCAAAGCTTACAACATAGGGGTAAGAGCTTGTTAGAGCCAGTCCGGTTAGTTTTTGCTAGAATAGAGGGGTTAAGGTTGAGGCATAGAGAGCCTAAGAGATGAGTGTTCCAAAATTAACCGACCGGGAATGGGAGAGTATTCAGGATTACTTCCCGAAACAACACATGG
>CALAJO010000165.1 GCA_937922745.1 uncultured cyanobacterium | reverse complement strand
GTCGAACGGACGTTTGCCTGGATGGGAAAATTTAGAAAATTGGAAATCCGCTATGAACGATATGCCAAGTTCTATGAAGCCTTTTGGCAACTCGCTTCTGCCGTTCTGATTCTGAAGAGAATTACCGGATGAGTTCTAAATCTTTTTGTATAGTAGTTTTTCGTATTTTTTCCACCTCCAATAAATGGTTGCGAATCAAAATCTCCAGAGGCTAGCTTTTGTTTAAAACTATCAATATGCGACTCTGTTAATTGAGCAATGTTCTTATAAGCCACTATGCAGAGCGCTTCAAACATATTCCTGTTTATATAACCTGAAACTTTAATTTTAGGTGGAAGCATTACATTTAGTAAATTGAAGGTTTTTTCAAAATTATCTTTAACGGCGGTATAGTCTATTGTTATCTCGTGGAAGGTTATTTTCTCTGCATATTTATCTATAAAAGGAGAGATATCTTTTGAGTAACTCTCAAAATCATGACTAAAAGCTAAAATTCGAAGAAGCATTTCCTCAAGAAACATTCCTTCATTCTTAACAACTTTTTTAGCAGCCCTATTTCTTGTATAAACCAGCTGATAGTCATCACACTCAGCTAATTGATTTAGAAAATTAATAAAATCAGCATTAACTATTCGTAACCGTGCATTCCTGATTTGTTGATTCGTAAGCTTACTCCCACCAGCATTCATGCGAGTAAACATTTGCAACTTAATCATTTTGTTGCTTGAACGGTAAATGTAGACATCAATGCCTTTTGATTTAATTCGTCTTTTCGTAATACCGTCAAAATCTTCAAAAGTTTTCCCATTCAGATGCTCTAATATGTCACATCCCTTAAGAACTAATTTCTCCACAGGCTGGCTCAACCGACTTTTTTCCTCTGTAAGCATGTCTGTCATGCTTTTTACGGTATCATTGGAATTTATATCTTCAATATCATCATCTTCTTCAAAATCATCAACTGATGGAGATTCGTTGTCCTCAATTTGAGATTTCATAATATTTAATTTTTTTGCTAACTCTGAAAGAGAGGCTGGTAGTGTCTCTGTAAAATGGAGATAAGTGCAAACTCTTTGAAGCCCATCTAATAATTCTAAACGCCCCTCCTCATCTGGATTTTCAGTAAAGTAAACAGGCGGAATAGGCAAATTAAGGATTAATGACTCTATAAAACGAGATTGTTGAATTTCATCCCACTCAAAAAGTCTTTGATATGAGGGTGTAATGTTAATATCTCCATTTATGATTTTTTGAGCCATATACTCAAAATCGTATGTCACAGAAGTGACATCCACCTCAGCTCGTTTTGCAGTAATTAATTCTGTTAAACTTACGCTAGCTTCCGGCATGTCAAAGCAACCTCATTTATCGATTTGTGGCCATGGATTAAATTTAGTCCGCCTGCTGGATATAGATGTGAATCAATCAATTCAAATCCAACAAGATTAAGCATATCCTGGAACAGTAGTGAAAGATGAATAGGTATTTCCTTGTAAAAAGAGTCCTGAACTACTAAACATAATTGTCCATCTGGCCTAATAACCCGGTGCAATTCACGGAAAGAAGATTGCATCGAACTGAAGAACTGAGAAAACGTTTTGTAATAATATGTAGAAGAAGCTTTGGATGGATGGTTTTTAATTTCAGATAGCAATGAGAGGACTGATATAGGTAGCTGAGCAACAAGGTCCAATGATGCTTTCCTAACTGTTGGAGTTCCAATTAGATTTAAACGAAGCCTCCGAACTTGTTCATGTGTCATACCCAACCACGCCAACTCAACCATTGTTGCTACAGCATAATCTATTCTTGTACAGTAGGGAGGAGATGTTATAACTGCATCAATAGACTCATCCGGGAGAGGAAGGTTTTGAGCATTTGCAACATCTAAAGTTGCAATCGTCGAATACGAACCAAGGGCTCCCTTAAATTTCAATAATTGCTGCAAGGAAGACTCTAATAAATACTGGTCATTCAAGCTGATACGTTCAGATTCCTGTTTCGCTACTTTTATCCAGGCAGGATTTTTAGATTTAAAATCAATAAGTTGCTCTCGAATAGCTGCGACAACAGCAACATCTATGAGCGAACGAACGACAGTATCTTCAATCGTATTTACGTAAAATTTTAAATCGGCTAAAGCGTGAATACTTGATTTGTTGAACCAACAATCAAACATTGGCAAGTCAGTTACGAGTTTTCTCTTGGTAAATTTAAAAGCTTTTAAATAGCTTGTGGCTTTGATCAACTGCTTGTCATTAGCCATACGTGCTTTTGCAATAATTTTAACGGCAGGATTCAGATCATATCCAATTGATCTAATTCCTAATTGACTTGCAACAAGTGTAGTTGTGCCTGAACCATTCCAAGGATCAAGAATTACACTGCCTGGTTTCAAGCCCAACAGTTCAATAGCGTCTTCTACAAATTCTGTGGAAAATGCCGCATAATATCGCAAAGCTTTTTTTGCGTTTGCAGTGGTGATTTGCTTGGGGCTTCGGATTTTTTTCATAGCAATAACTTACCACATTCGATACCACTCGAGAAGTGATATTTTTTCTTGTATCGTTATACGGCCAATCTTTCAAAAATTGCTAGAGAATATTGTTTAAATCTTGTTTTACGCATATTACATCAAGCTTTTTAGAGGTATTTGGGATAATGATAAAAATTCTGAAGAGTTATGCAAATTGAGTTAACAGTGGTGGAAGACCATATAATTCAACTGTGGGCTATTCGTAAATTTGCTCTTCCATATAGCCAAGCATCCAATGGTGAAGAATCAATTGAAGGTTTAGTAGAGCTAATCTGATAGGCTATAGTCTCAGTCTGGCCTCCCCCTGAAGTTGTCCTTAATAAATTATCTAAAAAAGTGGTGGCGGATCACAGAATTGAACTGTGGACACAAGGATTTTCAGTTCTCTGTTGGGTTTGCCCCGGGCCAGACTCGAACTGGCACCGACATTGCTGCCGAACGGATTTTAAGTCCGTCGCGTCTACCGATTCCGCCACCGGGGCAAGTATTTCCTATGGTAACAAAACTGCTTTCAAAATCAAATACATCCTTCTCAGGCAACCCTAGCCAGGCTCTTGCCGATTTAAACCGGCTGCTCCGCCCGCTAGCAAACGAACATGCTGTGCTTCAACGTATATTAAGCCCATGTCATTCACCCTCTTGGATCTGCGGGCGGTTTTGCGATAATGAAAGCAGTCTGAGAGAGGTGAATCACACACATGAAAGCATGGAACAGGTTGTTTGCCTGCAAAGGATTAAGGCCGTTGAAAGTGCTGGGCGCCGGGCTTGGCGTCGCGATCCATCTGTCGATAGCGCTTTCGTTGACGGGGAGCGCCCAAACGGCGGCACTGGTTAACGGGCACCAGGATTATTACCCCAAGGATACGCTGTATTTCGTGGAGTTTGCGCCGCAGCCGAACACGTTAAGGCGCATGCACCAGTTTGTGGGGCGTGCGGTATCGGCCTCAAACGCCAAGGAGAAGCCCGAAAAGGCGCAGGAAGACCAGGAAGCCTTCCGGATGGTTTTTGCCTTCCTGGAGGAGTGGATGCAGCAATCGATGTCGTTTGGTTGCTGGGTGGAGCCGGGGCTGCGAAAGGAAACCGTGCCGGCGGAAACGGCTCCGCTGCAAGGACAGTTTCGGTTTGCCACGGTTTTGCCGCTCAAGCCCGGCAAGGATCCGCAGGCGTTCCGGCAGGCAGTACTGCCCTGGCTCACCAGTGGTAAAGATCCGTTTCTGGAGATGAACGAGGATGGATTGACTTTCCTGCGCAGGCGGGAGAAGGCCTCACCGGTGTTTTATTTTGACGGCCCCAACCTGGTTTTAGCGGATTCGCTGGCCGGGCTCAAAGCCGTTTTGCGAGAGAAGCAGACGCCGGAAACAGTGCTGGATAACCCAATGTTTCGGCAGCATATGGCGCTTCTTTCACCGCGGCGGCAGGGCACGCTGATGCTGTCCCTCAAGAGCTTTGACGATATCAATATGCTGATGGCCTTGTCCGCCAACAAGGCCAAGGTGTCCCCGAACGTGCGGGCGCAGATGAACGAGCTGACGGACTTTATGCGGCAGTATATGCAGGCGTTCCCCGGTGGCGTGGGCAGCATTGAGATTGACGAAACGGACTGGCAGATCCACGGGAAATTTTTCACGCCCGTTGCGCTGGCGAACATCAAGGAACAAGGTTTTCGCAGCGACATGCAGACGCTGTTCACCCCGCCTGGCTCGCTGCACCAGTTATTGGAGACATTGCCGCAGCATACCGCGCTGGTGATGCAGGTGGCTAACCTGAATTACTATTACGACTTCATTTACCACCATGCCCTGTCCGATAAGACTCGCGCGGGGCTGGATAAACTGTCTGCGAAAGGCATGGAGTCCGTGGGTTTGGACTTGAGAACGCACATTATCAGCCTGTTCGGCCCGCAATTCGCCTTTTCGATGACGTATAACCCGCAAATGGAAGGGATGACCTTTCTCAACCGCTCGGAAGGAAGCCAGGTGGCCTACGATAAAGCCATCGCCTTTTTTACCTTGCTGGATAACGTTTCCCTGACCAAAAGCACCCGGTTTAATGGCGAGGACTTGCATGTTGTGGGGCACAAAACCAAGTCGGATCGGTTTCGCGTGGCGATGACGCCGGTATCTTCCAATTTGTTCGGCATCGGCACACCCAACGAAATGGCGGCCATGGACGCGGTGGCGCAGGGGCAACAGCCTTCGTTGATGCAAAGCGAGGCGTTTAAGAAACTGCTGCCCGCGATCCCGGATGACAGCCTGGGCTTTTTCTACCTGGATAACGTGGAAATGGTTCGATTTTTCGAGCGCCTGGCCGCCAAGCGCCAAAAGAAGGCACCCCAACCCGCCGCAACCGGGGAAGACCCCGCCGAGCCGACGGCAACGTCCCCAACGGCGATTGAAAAATCCAAGCAAACCCTCTCAAACTTAGCCGATGCTTTGCCGCCGGGCACGGAAGGGCATTTCCTGGATCTGCTGGAGTCCATCCAGCGGCTGAGCGTGGCGAGCCGCTACGATGCGTCGCAAACCCTCATTCGCAGCGATGTGATGATACAGCTCCGGCCGGATTCGGATATCCAGGGGATTCGGCAGTAACCTGTTTTTCGGCATACACACATCCTTAAAAAGCGGATACGATAGCAATAGTATCCGCTTTTTCGTATTAACCAAGGTGAGTCGTTATGCCCATCCCTGCCCATTACCGCCGCTTATACATCAGTTTTCTCCGCCTGGCCGGCGCGATGATCTTTTTTGCCCTGGTCACGGGCATCCTCTTCCAGGAATCCACGCGCAAGGTGCCCATCGGCAAGGTGCTGGATCCCGGCATCCATTGGGAGAGCGTGTATCACCTGGCGCTGGTACACGGCCACGTCTTTCTCATCGGCGTGCTGATACCTGTTGCCGTCCTGGGCATGCTCCACTTCAGCCTAATGGTTGGCGGCAAGGAAATTAAGCCCAAGACGCTGAAATGGGCCGCCCGGCTCTACCACATTGGCGTGGGGCTTACGGTGCTGCTGATGCTGTACAAAGGCTACCATTATGTCCTTTCCGTCCGCATGGGGCAGTTGGCGTTCGAGGCTATCGATCACTCCTATTTCGGCGGCTCCCATATCCTGCGGGCCATTGTTTATACCATTGCCCACGTTTCCATGAGCGTGGGGCTCGGCATAATAGCCGCCGGCGTATTACGCGGCCTGCCCAAAACCCGCGACGCGGAAGCCTGAGTCATTTTCTCACCTGCAATCGTCCAAAAGAGGCTTTTCTTGATAGAGGGATTAGCCCATGCGAGGCAGTTTCAACGCGGCGTAAACCCGCTATGATGAGAATACTGACCCCGCTAAGGGGCCTTATCAACCAATGAGAGAGGAGATGTTTTGATGGCTGAAGAGAAGCAGACACAGGCCGGGCAAGTCGGCGAGGCCGGAGAGATCCCGGTGGGCGGGACCGGCAACCCCAACCAAAACCTGGATGGCAGTGGCGCCGAGCATGCCGCCGATCAGATCAAGACCAAAATTTCCGGTGCGATTGATACCACCGGCACCCGCAACCCAAAAGCGGACGAAGGCGGTAACATTACCGATGTTGCCGAAATTTCCCAGCGCAAGGAATAATTCCTGTTCCAAACACAACACCAAAACAGGCCGGACTGCAAAAGCCCGGCCTGTTGTTTAAGAATGAAGCCGTTAAGCGACTATTTTTTCAAATCATAAATGGCGTTGGTTTCCAGGTTTTTAAAAACCAGCTTGAACTGAGGGCTTTCGCCTTTGGGAAGCAGCGTGCTGAACTTGAAGGTTTCTTCCGGGCTGATGACCACGTTATCAACCTTGCGGACAAAACGGCCATCATAATCGGCAACGCCGCCCTGGGCGGATTGCTCAACCGTGTGGGCTGCATTGGCGGCCATGTTGGAGGCAACCGATGCGGCGCGGTATGCGCCGTAGCTGGCTCTGCCACCCAGCACACCCAAAACCGGCGCTGCGGAGAGCCCGCGCAACATCATACCCGTTCCCCGGCGCTTGCGGTTGCTGTCTTCCAACGCTTCCTGGGCCGCGGCCATTTCGTCCACACCGTTCAATACTTCGGCATGCAACAGCTCCAGGTGGTTCGGCTTCAGGTTTTTCAGTTGAAACTCGACGGCCTGGTACTTCTTCGCGTACTGCTTGCTGGTGCTGGCCGGGCTATTGGATACCATGATAAAGTCCGCTGCGGTTAACGGGGCAGCCGGGGCTTCGGTCATTACGGCGTCCGGGGCAGCGGATTCAACCGTTTCGCTCATTTCCACTGCCGGGGCGGCCTCATCCATCATGGATTGGGTTTCTTGTACCGGCTGGGCATCCATGGTCATGGTCTCTTCGGCCAACGCACTCGGCGCAACGGCGACCGACAGGCTCAGGGCAAACAGCGCGGTAAACATCGCTTTCTTCATTGTGATTCAACTCCACGTAAAATAACGAACACTCAAATATTACTTGCAATATAGTACAAACAAGCAAGGGCGCATAGGCTTTGTGAACGCCTGTCAAGGTTGCTCTCTTGTGGCGCGATTGAATTGTCTGGCGGGGAAAAGAAGCGAAACATCCGCTGGAATCCATCCAAATCCTTAATTTTTTATGAACATGGGTTTAAAAACAAAGCCCGGTGGGAATAACCTGCATGTATTGTGCCCGCTTCCTCCCTGCACAGGTCGAACTGGGAAGAAGATTGGATGCAATACAAACCCTGTTAGCCATTGCTCCAGGAACGGTGCCCTGAAGCCGGCTGGCAATCAATCTGAATCATTGCAAACCGGCTTCATCTGCCATGGGCAAGGCGGAAACGGCCGGCCAGCAAAAACCGCCTCAATCCACTACCCCGAATTGAGGAGTTTGCGCTATTTCCATCCTCAAAGGAGGTGAATCTATCGCGTTACAAAAACGAAAATGGGTTCGTTCGTTCCGTTTTAAAAAATGGCTTTGTTTTCTCACTTTTAAAAATGGCTTCGTTCGACCGTTTTTGAGGTGACGCATTCCAAAGCCAACACTGTTTTTAAACAACAAATGGGTTCGTTCGTTCAATTTTCAACAAACCCATCCAGGGATCGAACGAACAATCCCCTGCGGGGTCCCTAATTCAGGTGATACTCGAAGGTGTTGCCCTCGTAGTTGCGAAGGACAATCTTCTCCTCATCCCGGGACAGCACGTAATCCGGGGAAACGGGGATCTTGCCGCCGCCGCCGGGCGCGTCAATCACGTAGGTGGGCACGGCATAGCCGGTCGTATGGCCCCGTAGGTGTTCCATAATCTTCAGCCCCGTGGTTATCGGCGTCCTGAAGTGGCTGGTCCCCTGCACGGGATCGCACTGGTAGATGTAGTAAGGCCGGACACGAAGCGTCAGCAGCTTCTGCATCAGGGTCTTCATCACGTCCGGGTCATCGTTCACATCCTTCAGCAGCACGGTTTGGCTGAATGTGGGAATGCCCGCGTCCGCCAGACGGTTGCAAGCCTCAATCACCTCCGGCGTAATCTCCCGGGGATGCAGGAAATGGATGCTCATAAAGAAAGGATGGTACTTTTTCAACATCTTCACCAGGTTATCCGTAACCCGTTGGGGCAGCACCACCGGCACCTTCGTCCCGATGCGGATCACCTCGATATGCTTGATACTGCGCAACCGGCTGATGATGTCCTCCAGCTTGTCATCGGAAAACACCAGCGGGTCGCCCCCGGAAATCAGCACATCGCGCACCTCCGTATGCTGCTCCAGGTATTCGAAGATATGCGCGTACTCCGGGTGCAGGTCGCCGCTGCCGACCACGCGGCTGCGGGTGCAGTACCGGCAATACACCGAACACATGTCATTCACCAGGAACAGGACGCGATCCGGGTAGCGATGCACCAGGCCAGGCACCGGCGAGTTCTTGTCTTCCCCGCACGGGTCAATCATCTCGTGGTGCGAGGTGGCAAACTCGTCAATCCGGGGGATAACGGTTTTCCGGATAGGGTCCTGGGGATTGTGCGGGTCAACCAGGGTCATATAATACGGGGTCACCGCAAAAGGCAGGTTCTTCCCGGAGGCCTTAAAGGCGTTCTCCTCTTCCCGGGAAACATGGATCAGCTGCTTCAGCGTCTCGATATCGGTAATGCGGTTGCGGAACTGCCAGCGCCAGTCATGCCACTCCCCGGTTTCCCGGGCGCGCTGCCAACTGGCCTGGATGGTATCCAGTGAGAGCCCCGGATCGGTGTAGGCGTGGACGAAAGAGGGTTCGGCATTGGTGTAGGACATAGGAGGGGCCTCCAAGATTCACTATCCGTGGCAATGGGTATAGTGTAGGCGAAACCCCCTGGATTATAAAGTATGCAAGTGGCTAGAATCCTTATGATTTCCTTAAGATGCCCGGGTGCCCGCTTGACGCCGCTTGCCTAGATCCAGCGGCGCATGCGGAAACCGGCGATCATCGACCCGGCAATGACCACCATCAGGCCGATGATGATATAAAAGCCGTACGGGTTGCTTGCAAGCGGAATATAGGTGAAGTTCATCCCGTAAATCCCGGTGATGATGTACAAGGGCACCATAATGGTCGCCACCACCGTCAACATCTGGGCCACCTGGTTGGTGCGGTTGGAACTCAGCGACAGGTGGATCTCCAGGATGCTGCGCAGCGTCTGCTGGTAATACTCGGACATATCCACCATCCGGATAACGTGGTCGTAGATATCCTTAAACAGACGGGCTTCCTGCGGCTCGATAAACTTGAGCCCGGAGTGGCTGAGCTGATAGAATACCTCCTGGTTGCGCACGGAGCCACGCCGCACATCCAGCAACTGCCGGGAGAGCTGAAGATAATCCTGGGCCGCCGCATCGCTTATCAGGCTCTTGCTCAGCGTTTGCTCCAGCTCCTCAATCGTCCGGTCGAAGAAGTCCAGCACCGGCATGTACATATCTATCATCTGGTCCAGGATTTCGTAGGCCAGGTAGGCCGCCCCTTCCCGAAGACGACAGTTACCGCTCAAGATGCCTCTTCGGGAGTTCTCAATCCCGGGTATGGGCTCATCGTGGTAAGTAATCAGGTAACGATCCGCCAGAAAACCCTTGAGCGTAATGGAGCCGCACCCATCATCATCGCACGGCGGCAAACTGCCCTGCACGATAAAGAAGTGATAGGCGTTAAACGTCTCCAGCTTGGGGGCCTGGCGCGGGTGCATACAGTCCTCAATCGCCAGGGCGTCCAGGTTAAAGACCGACTTGAGCAGCATGGCCTCATCCGGGGTGGGATTGTCAAAATCCACCCAAAGATACAAATCCGGGTTTTCCAGATCCTGTGGCAGTTGCTCAACCGTTCGTTCCACCAGGAAACGGCCATCCACGGCATTGTAGGCATCAATCCGAATCATATTCCCATCTTTATCGAGAAGCGCCTGCTTTGCAAGTGGATAACCCGGCCATCTTTACAAGGCGTTGCTTGAATCCGCAGCAGCCACGTCATACGATAGGCCATAGTGAAAGTACACGGGCATGATGATGACCATACTCAACCAGCCGTTTGATGCGTTAACCGCTGGGCAACTCTACCAAATCCTCAAGCTGCGGAGCGAAATCTTCGTCGTCGAGCAGAATTGTGTCTACCTGGATATGGATGACCGGGACTGCGAGCCCAACACCCGGCATGCCTGGATTGAGGAAGCCGGTTTGATCTTGTCCTATCTTCGCATTATGGAGGATGGGAATGGCGTTACCCGCATCGGCCGGGTGGTTACGCACCCTCAAGCCAGAGGGCGCGGCCTGGCCAGGCAACTGGTGCAGCATGCCCTGGCCTGCCTGACCGGAACAGTGGTACTAAATGCCCAATCCTACCTGCGGCACTGGTACGAACAACTCGGGTTCCACGTCACCGGCCCGGAATTCCTGGAGGACGGCATCCCCCACTATCCGATGGCGCAGCAAATTCATCCTGGGAATACCCAATAACACGCTTCATCAAAACAATTAGGGGTGAATCCTGATATCTTCCAGCGCGGCTTGCACGTTTCGCCAAATCTGGTGACCCTCCAGGGTGTCCTTGATATCCGGCTCGTGTTGTCCTTTTGCCAGCTTTGTGAGCTTTATAGAGCCGTTTCTTTGCTCCTGTAGCACTAAGTACAGTGGGCTATGGGGCAGCAAGCCAGCCCCTCGCTCTCTGGGTTTATGGATCGTGACTTCAAACTCAGGGTCTTGTCTCTTGGCGCCGGAATTGGAATAGACCGCAAAGCCGGCCAGTTTTTTTCCGGCGTGTTCAATGGTAAAGGCTCGAGGTGTGCCCGGATGGCTTTTGTAAGGGGCGAGACTTTGCTCAAGTGCAAAGGAAGCGGTGCCGTCTAACCGCATCCCATCCGTCAAGGCTTGGATGACTCGCTTTCCAATCGGCTGATCCTTGACATCCTCATCATCAGGGCGTCCCAGCAGGGTGATTGCATCCAGGCGCAACGAGTCGTCTTCTTCCAACTGGGAAAGGTGAATGCTGAAACTCGGCACATGAGAGATAACCCTATCATCAGGATGGAGATCAATGGTAAAGGTGGCCTTGACATCTGGCTTGGCTGAATAACGCCGTGTTGCGGATCCATCTAGCATCAATGGCACGTAGAAAACAGGACTATCGTTTATAAATTCTCTCTGCACCAGGGGAATCTGGATGCGCGTCTCACCCGTAATGTCATAAGGAAGGGACAGAATTTTATACTGAACCGATAAAGGCAATTGGGGTGTCGGCTGCGAACCCTGCGTCGATGCAAATCGGGCTTTTTGAAGCTGTGGCCGATGCATTGCCTGTAAGTATTTTGCCTGGACTGAAATCGACATGAAGTTCCCTTTCTTTCCCATATACACAGGCATGATAAAACAAAGACAATCCTGGAATTGCTTATTGCTTATAAAAGCCCTACCTGTCGGAAAACCCGGACTCCATGGCCCAGACGATGGCTTCGGCGCGGGTGCTGACGCCGATTTTGCTGTAGATGTTATACAAGTGGTTGTGGACGGTCTTGGGGCTTACAGTCAGCAAATCGGCCAGTTGCTGGTTGGAGTAGCCCTTGGTGAGGGCTTTCAAAACCTCTTTCTCACGCTCAGTCAATGTAAAAGCGCTCTCTCCCCGCGCAGCAGGCTTTTGGGATTTCAGCTTGTCGGAAAGCTCCTCGGACAAGGCCACGGTTTCCCCGGAAACAACCCGCTTGATGGCGTCAATCAGCAGCTCTACCTGGATATCCTTTAGGAAGAACCCCTTGACGCCGAGATCCATAAACTTCTTCAGCACATGCACATCATCCTGGTTCGTCAGCACGATGATGCGCGCCGCGGGCCACGCGGTCAGGATGGCCCGGCTGGCTTCGTAGCCGTTGACCTTGGGCAGGTTCACATCCATCAAAATAACATCCGGCTTCAGGGAAAGCGCCTTCAAAATGGCGTCCTCGCCGTTTTCCGCCTCGCCGCAAATATGCAGGGCGGCGTCCATCTCCAGTAACTGGCGCATCCCTTGCCGCAGGATGGTGTGGTCATCAATCATCAGGACGTTAATCGGGGTGGTCATTTTGCAACAGTAATCTCCATACGTGCCCCGGACGGGGTGTGGTTAACCAGGGAAAAAGTCCCGGAAAGCTCCTTGACGCGCTCTCGCATGCCGGCAATGCCCAGGTGCCCTTGCTGAACCAGGACGTCATCCGTCGGCAATTCATCCCAGGGGAGGCCTTTGCCATTATCTTCAATCACAAAGCGGAAGCAGGTTTTCTCCTCAAGTATCCGGGTCCTGACAAGGCTGGCCTCTCCGTGCTTCAGCGCATTACGAATGCCCTCCTGCAACAGCCGAAAAATATGGAGCATTTCTCGGTCGTTAAAGCGGCTTTCCAGGCGTTGGTGTTGCCCGTCCTCCTGCAACGGCAGGTATTCCAATGTTACCTCCACATCCGGAGCTTGTTGCCGCAGCTTGTCGATAAACTGCTCCATCGCCGGGACCAGCCCAAGCGCATAAAGCGGCTCCGGCCTTAAATTCCGGCTTATCTGGCGGACACTTTTGAGGGTTTCGCTTACCTCCTGCCCAATGGTTTTAAGACGGACAGCGGCTTGCTCCGGCTGGCTTGCCAGCTCCTTGGAGGCCATTTGAAGCTGCAAGTTGAGGAAGGTAAGCTGCTGCGCAACATCGTCATGCAATTCCCGGGAGATATTCAACCGCTCGGACTCCACATGTTCATCCAGGCTCATCAGCAGGCGGTTCATGTTCTTGTTGGCAACACTGAGTCGCTGGTTCAGGCGTTGTACGTTGGTTCGGGTTTCCACCATCCACGGGATCCATTGCAGGAAACCGTAGGCAATCAGGGCAATCCCGCCGGTGTAGCCCAAAATCTTCTTGAGGAAGGCTTGCTGCCAGCTCCGCCCGAACGGGACATCATGGATTTCAAACAGGCTAAGGAGGGGCGGATCGTCCAGGATGTCTATCCAACTGGCCATCATCAGCAGTACAATCCCGGCCACGATTTTGTGCCAGCCGAATTGTCTGACCTCCGGGTAACGGTACTGGCAAACCAGGCAAAGCACCAGTAACGTGGTGACGACCAGGGCGTGAACCGTTTCTACCAGGATGGTATGCAGCCCCAGGATGTTATCGATATAGGCGAGATAAGCCCCCAACGCCACCAGGCCAATAAACACCCAGAAATCGAGACGCTTGAACGGCCATAACATGGTAGTTGCTGTTTCCTTTTGGCATAACGACAGATTGTAAGGTGGTTGCCTTGGCTTCATTGTATCATCCACAGTTGGGCGCAGGCTTGGAAAAAGAAAAGGCCGACTCGCATTGCTGTCAAATCGGCCCGGAAATAAAGATGACTTGGGGTTCAGGTAAGGTACGAACGATAAGATTATTAAACCGGAATGCAATGACGCCCGCATGAGGAATCCTTCCTGACCGGGATGGGAAAGATTTCCTATTCTGGGTTCCAAAAAGGCTTGTTGCCGACAGATAGGAAATTTGTCCTACAAAAGACGGGTGTTTTTCCTCATGAGCGTCCCTGCCCTGTTTTGGTTCAATAGCAGTATCAACAACGCACCACCCTTAAAACAGACTGGAGAGTGAGATCGATGGCAATCCACGCAATCAATGGTTCTTACAAAACGACAAGCACCCGGTTCGGATCCGGCCCGGCGGCTGCAAAATCCGCAGCCCAGTCCGCCGATCCCTGGGAAGCCCTCATCCAGGACTTTTTTAATAACAGCCAGAAACCCGCCGCGCCCGACGAAAAACCCCAAGGTTTCTTCGGCAAGCTGATGACGAACTTCAAGCGGTTGTTGCTGCTGGGCGCGGCGCTGCTGGGTTACAAATGGATTAGCGGCATGCAGTGGTTCCAGCCGATTAAGAAGCATATCGACAAGTGGCTGGGCTTTTTACCGGGCATTTAACCCCCTCTCAACGTCATCGACACACGCTGTCAATACCTCATACACCAGGGATTCCTCAATGGAATCCCTTTTCTTTTAGCGCAAAGAAAAGGGACCGTTGCTGGCCCCGTTGATTGTTCCAATGCGAGGAGGATAACGTTGCATTATCGCTCCGGGGAAAAAGCTAGCTCACGCTGCAAACAGTCGGCTGTGCAGGAGCCGTTGCATCCGCGTTGACCAGATCGATCTGCATCCTGACGGTGCAACGCTCGTGGTGCCCGGTATTGCCGCGATGGGTCGCCAAATCCTGGAAGCCGTGCTTGCGGTACATGGCAATCGCGGTTTCCATTTGGTGAACCGTCTCGAGGTACATTTGCCGGTATCCGGCTTTGCGGGCGGCATCCATCGCCATATTCAGCATGGTTTTGCCCAGGCCCTTCCCACGGGTCTGCGGGGTAAAGTAGAGCTTCTGTAACTCACACACCGCTTCTTCGGGCGTTGTGCCCTTTAGGCGAGAGAATCCGCAGCCGCCCACAATGCTGCCACTCTCTGTGTCTTCCAGCACCCAGTAAATGCTGCCTTCATCCTGGTAAGCCGAATACATGTCCTGAATTTCGGGGTCGTTGGAAGCGTATCCAGGCCCAATGCAGCCATGCTCACGAAGGGTATTGATGATAATGGCGCCAACCGCTTCATTGTCGCGGGGTTCAATCGGTCTGATCTGAATCATATCGGGTTATCCTTTATTGCTGAAGCGAGGGAAAGAGAAAAGGAAAGGGGAATTAGGCCGCACTGGCCGCTGCCTGGCGAATCGCCATTTGCTGACGCTGGTTGACTGTCTGAACAATAATAACGCCGGTGAGGATGACACCCATCCCCACGATAATCGGCAGCGTCAAGGCTTCATTCAGGAAGAGCCATCCGACGATCGCCGTAACGACGGGGGTGACATAGGCAAACGTACTGGAAACGGAAACCGGCAGCTTCCGAAGGACATACAGGTAACACGGAACCGTCACAATGGTTCCGAAAACGATGAGGTAAGCCAGTGCCGCCAGCGAGGTGGCCGAAGGGGCAAAGTTATCGAACGCGTTCGTCATAAAGCAGATGGGAACGAGTGCAATCCCTGCGGCCAGGTTCTGGAGCCCCACATCCATCAGGAGCGAGGTTGCCGTGGGATTTTTACGGGCAAACACGGAACCGGCGGCCCAGGAGCCCGCATTCAACAGCATCGCGAGGATGCTGACCCAGAAGA
>CALAJO010000164.1 GCA_937922745.1 uncultured cyanobacterium | reverse complement strand
TCGAACGGACGTTTGCCTGGATGGGAAAATTTAGAAAATTGGAAATCCGCTATGAACGATATGCCAAGTTCTATGAAGCCTTTTGGCAACTCGCTTCTGCCGTTCTGATTCTGAAGAGAATTACCGGATGAGTTCTAATAAAGTAAATGAAAGTAAGAAATTGCCTGTAGGATTTATAATTATTTACATTTGTTATTTCAAAACAGACTGCATGGTGCAGTCTCATTTGAGAGCAGAGTCTCATAATCACGGAAGAGGTTCTCCAAAACCCTCGTCGGAGTGGCGGAATGGTAGACGCGCACGTTTGAGGGTGTGTGGAGCAATCTGTACGGGTTCAAGTCCCGTCTCCGACACCACCATTGATTTCAGGATTTTATAGATTAAGATCTGACCGAAAAATTAGAATACTCTGGAGAAACTGGCAAAATTAACTTGACAAAAAGCAACCAGGTTCACGAACCTGGTTGCTTTTTGTTAGGGTTGGATTATTTATGCAGCCTGTGCCGGGGCGGGTTCGGCTTTTTCATCCTTTTTGTCTTCCGGCTTCAATTCCGGGGGGATTGCGGCGGCTGGGACAACCGGCTTGGCTTCTTCCGGCTTGTTGGCTGCCGGGGTCGTTAGCTGGTTGTAAAGGGTTTCCAGCATTTTCAGCATCATGTCGTTATATTTTTTGGTTTCGGCATTCTTGGCGGCCTCTTCGGCTTTCTTCGCTTCATCGGCCTTCTTTTTCTCATCGGCTCTCATTTTCGCGATTTCAGCCTCTTTCGCGACGATGGCTTGTTGTGCATCATACAATTGACGCCAAGGGTTTGAGCCGGGAAGCTTATCGATATTTTTCGCCAGGCCCCGGGGTAATCCGCGACCGGCTTGTTGGAGCCCAGCCAACCCACCGATTTGAGGGTTTAATTCCTTATCGACTTCAGCACCGTTTGTGCCTGCCAGCAGATTAGGCTGGTCATTGGCCTCAGCAGTTCGGATATCGTTCATATTTTTTTTGAGTTTATCCAGTTGGGCATTCATTTCAGCGCCTTTACCGGACATGCCGTTCATTCTCATCACTCTCTATCTCCGTTTTTATCCAACACATCGTGGTGTATATGTATTAATAAAATCTTAAAGATATAAAAAATTGCGTTTTAAGATATCAATGTGAACGGATGTAAAATTCATCGTCTGTTAGGGCCCTTAAGCAAAGGGAGAAAGGTTTCGCATAATTGGTTCGTGATGTTACTCAGATCCCTGCGTGGCGGCTTGCGGTATATCCTTGCGACTGTCCCGAACCTCCTGCGTATTGATGTTAAAGCGTTTGTCCCTTGCTTTGAGCAATTCGGGCTTCAGTTGCCCGTCCCGGGTAAAGCTGCGCATCAAATGGGGTCCACCCAAAGGGAGCTTATCCTGATGACTATCCCATAGATGCCAGGTTTTGCCCTTGGTCTGGTAAATTTTTTCCATCAGTTCGTGTTCCGCAATCCGCGGTATTCCAGGCGCTATCAGCTGGCCGGAGGTCACTTCGTGCGTATGGGTGTGCCATAATGCCTGTTCGGCCTTGGGCAGGGTGTTAAAGAGCGAATTGCTCACAATATACTCTACGCCAATCAGCTTGGCATCATCCGTGTTGCCGTCGTAGATGGCGCACTGGGTAAAGTCGTTGTTCACCTGCTCGCAATAATGATGGGCTTCCATCTGGTGGTTCATATCGCCATCGCGGTAATGGAAGCCGTCCAGGTACATTTCTAGCTGGTTAATGGGCGTTTTGCGCTGCATCATCTTTGCGCCGGTTTCCAGTATGTCGGTCTTGGCGGTTTCATCCCTGCCGGGGATTGGCAGGGGCTACTCGGTACGCTCCGGCGCACAGGCCCAAAAGTAGATGACACTGGCGCCAAGCAGGCCGATGATTCCCAAATGCAGATGGATGGTTTTTAACATGGATAGACGGGCTTATTGTAATGTGAGCGTGATTGTATCGAAGGCAAGCGGCCAAGCAAATTCCTTAACCGGGCAGTATCGATGGCGGTTAAAATCCGGGCGATCGCGGAGGCAGGCCTTTGTAAGCCACGTTGTTCTCAATTTCGTGGTGAAGCGCATCGCGTCCCTGTAGAACCAGGATGGCGTTTAACCGGTCAACCAGGGCGATGGTTCGCGGCTTGATGTGGTGTAAGTCCGGGTAAAGCCCCAGCAATTCCTTCCAGATCCTCCCTTCCTGGTTCCAGGCCATCACTTCTTCCTGCACGGAGTTCTCGCCGTCGTTATGCATCACTTCGTGGCTAATCAATGCAGCCAGCGCCTGCGGAGGCGAAACAACGTGCTTCTGGTTGATAAAGATAATCTGCTGACCGGCTGGGGAAATCCAGGTCAGCGCATCGTGGTTTTTATAGGCGTTGCCCAACTCGCGCATGTTCTTAAACAGGATTTTGACATCGTTTTCCAGCATAAAGTCGATGGACTCTCTGGCTGACGTCTGGCTCAGGGCATCCAATGCCTGGATAATGCCCTGATCCCGGCTGATACGGTAATATTCCTGCGTTGTGGCATGGGCTGGAGACAGCATCGCCAACACTAGCAGTAATGGTAGTAACAGGGTCAAAGCGGATTGGGATTTCATCAAGTGTTTCATTCCTTCGCGCCAGTGTGATTCAGACCTTCCAACATCAGTATCGGCAGGCCAGGCATTATCTTTACCATTATTAGTGTAAGCAGGACTGAAAGAACGTCATCTATTCTATCGATTTTGAAGTAAAAGAAACCCGCAACGGTTTTGTGAAACGATCGCCTAACCAACCTGATTACCGGTAGGAAGGCAAAAAAGTTTCATGCGTTGTTTACGTTAGATTGAAGACAAGGGGGCTGCTTTTTGGAAACGGTGATATTGGGCAGTTGCAGGTAAAGCGGGAGCAATCTTTCCCAGGGGAGCCGGTATCGATCCGGCTGTTTGAGCAGCAAAAAGGCCATGGCGCTTGGGGTAAACGGCTCTTCTAATCCCAGCCATGTGGGCGCTATATCTGAAAAATCCATCTTGCCCTCAAGGCTGGGGTCAACGAGGCAACGTTTCGTTGTGATGGCCGGCGGCGTTTCGTTGGGTAAAACCTGGGGCTGGCTGATCCAGTGAACGATGCCCGAATCGGAAACCTGCAACGCGGCATGGTAATGCTGTTGCCGAAAGGCATTCAGTAAAATCGTGAGCGATTGCCCTCGATAGCGCTCATCCGCCGCTATCAGCTCGAATGCGTCAAAGCCAAACGTTTGGATAGGGGAAAACTGCCCCAACAGGCGGGCAATAACCAATCCCGTCCGAATTCCGGTAAAGCTGCCAGGGCCTAAGTTCACACCAATCCCTGCGATGTCTTTCAGCGTCAACTGGTGGTCGGATAAGGCGTTTTGGATCAGCGGCAATAGCAGGGTGGAGTGGTATCGCTGGGAGTCGTGGGATTGCGTGGTTTCGAAAACCATTTGGCCGCCCCGTGCCAGGCCCAGCATCAAGCTATCCCGCGTGGTATCCAGAAAAAGATTAGTCTCCAAGGCCCAGATCCTTCATCAGTTGCGTTAAAGCGTTTTCATTTCTTGCTTTCACCTGGATGAACCGCTCGTCAGAATTGGCTTCGTTCGGTTCGATATGCACATGCCACGTCCAAAGGTGTTCAAACTGCGGGGCTTTATCGGCCCATTCCAACAGCAGGATGGTATCCGCCCGTTCCAGGATTTCATCCAGCAGGGTAAAGGACGATGCAAGGTCGGGCGCATCCAGTCGATAAATATCCCCGTGGATTAAGGTTCCGCTATTCGTCTCGTATTCGTTGAACAGCGAAAATGTTGGGCTGGTAATCCGCCCTGCCACACCAAGCGATTGGCATAAAAACTGCGTAAAAGTTGTCTTTCCTGTGCCAAGCGTGCCCGTCAAGGCAACAAAATCCCCAGTGCAAAGCACCTTGGAGAAAATTTCGGCGAATCGCGCCATGTCGTCCAGGTTTTCGATGACTAAACCGCAATTGCCACTGACGAGTTTTCGTATCATGATGTCAACAACCTTACTGTAAAGTTAGAGAAGACTGATTGCCCATGGTTACCAGCAACGATTTTAAAACAGGTATGACCATAATCATAGACAACGTGATTTATCAGGTTGTCGAGTTTTTGCACGTTAAGCCCGGTAAAGGCTCTGCATTCGTCAGGACCAAACTGAGAAACCTCACCACGGGCAATACGGTTGAAAAAACGTTTAGGGCGGGAGAAAAGGTAGAGCAGGCGATTCTTGAGAAACGCGATATGCAGTATCTCTACTCCGATGGCACCGAATACACCTTTATGGATAACGAAAACTTCGAGCAGATGGCGCTGACGAAGGATGTTGTCGGCGAAAGCAATGTCCTGTACCTTAAGGACGGCATGAACATCAGCATCCTGATGCATGGCACCAAGATCCTGGGTGTGGATTTACCGGCCCACGTTGAGCTGGAAGTGGTTGAAACCCCGCCTTCCGAAAAGGGCAACACGGCCAGCGGCGGCACCAAGCCCGCGACCTTGGAAACCGGCGCGATTGTCCAGGTGCCCTTTTTCGTTGAGACCGGCAACCGAATCCGCGTTGATACCCGTAACAATACCTATATTGATAGGCCTTAGAACCATGGAAATGACACTAGAGAGTATTGAGGCACTGGTTAACCTGGCGACAGACAAGCATCTGTCCGAGTTGACCATTGAGAACGACGACCAGAAGATTACGATTAAAACAGGCATGGCCACGGTAGTGGCTTCGCCGATTGCGGCACAGCCGGTGTCATTGCCGCCGGTTACTCCCACACAACCTGCCGCGGCACAGGAGGCCAAACCGGTTGCATCGGAAGCCGCTCCATCCAACTTCTACAAAATTACATCCCCAATGGTCGGCACGTTCTACAGCGCGCCCTCCCCAGAATCCCCGCCTTTTGCCAGCGTGGGCGACACGGTTAGCAAGGGCCAGACGGTCTGCATTATCGAGGCCATGAAGTTGATGAACGAATTGGAATCCGAAGTGTCGGGCGTGGTGCGCAAAATCCTGGTGAATAACGGCCAACCGGTCGAGTTCGGACAAGTTTTGATGGAAATTGAGGTTCAAGGATCCTGATGTTCAAGAAGGTTTTAATCGCCAACCGCGGAGAAATTGCCTTACGGGTTATTCGTGCCTGCCAGGAGCTGGGTGTGAAGACGGTCGCCATTTATTCGCAGGCCGACGAGGAAAGCCTACACGTGCAACTGGCGGATGAAGCCTATTGCGTTGGGCCGCCGCTCTCCGCCAAGAGCTATCTCAACGTTCCTAACATTATGAGTGTGGCGCTGATGTCCGGCGCGGACGCCATTCATCCCGGCTACGGCTTCCTGGCGGAAAACGCTGCATTTTCCGAAATCTGCATGGAACACCAGATCAAGTTTATCGGCCCCAGCGCCGAAATGATCCGCATTATGGGCGACAAGGCCACCGCCAAGCAAACCGTCGCCGAGATTGGCGTGCCGGTTGTCCCCGGTGTGGATGGCCTGGTAATGGATATCGAGCTGTTAAGGGCCTGGGCCAAGCACGCCGGTTATCCGGTCATCATCAAGGCAACGGCCGGTGGTGGCGGAAAAGGCATGCGCATCGTCTGGGAAGAGTCCGAGCTGGAAAACATGGTCACGATGGCCCGCAACGAAGCCAAGGCCGCCTTTGGCAACGACGGCATCTACGTGGAGAAATTTATCCAGAACCCGCGCCATATCGAATTCCAGGTGCTGGCCGACCAGTTCGGCAACGTCGTCCACCTGGGCGAACGGGATTGCTCCATCCAGCGACGCCACCAAAAGCTGTTGGAAGAAGCGCCTTCTCCCGTTGTGACCGATGAAATGCGGGAGAAAATGGGCCGCATCGTGCTTAAAGCCATCCGCAAAGTAGGATACGAAGGCGTTGGGACGATCGAGTTCATCTGCGACCAGGACATGAACTTCTACTTTATCGAGATGAACACCCGTATCCAGGTTGAGCATCCCGTCACCGAGATGATCACCGGCATCGACCTGGTGAAGCAGCAGATTATGGTTGCGGCGGGCATCCCGCTCAGCTTTACCCAGGACGATATCCACTACAACGGCCACGCCATCGAGTGCCGCATCAATGCGGAAAACCCGGACAAGAACTTCATGCCTTCCCCTGGGATGATTGATGGCTACGTTGCCCCTGGTGGCCCCGGTGTTCGGGTGGATAGCCATGTCTACTCCGGCTATTCCATCCCGCCGCATTACGATTCCCTGGTGTCCAAGCTGATTGCCTGGGGCAAGGATCGCGAAGAGGCCATTGCCCGGATGCAACGTGCGTTGGATGAGTACGCCATTACCGGCATTGCCACCACGATTCCCTTCCACCAGCGGTTATTGGAAAACCCCCATTTCCGCGAAGGCAAGAACGTCACCACCAACTTCATCACCGAGCATGCTTTGGTTTAAGGGGCTCGCCTCAAAAACTAAATCATGCTGATAACATTATTTGGATTTTTAATTCTGTTGAAGTTTTTTAAGTTGCGCATAATAAGCTTGTTGTATGGCTTTGTTGTACTGAAGAGGGTCTAAGCCGAGCTGAAAAATTTGTCTGACGATGGTATCAATACTAGCCTTGTTTTCAAACATAAGGATTCTTGTCAGTATCCGATCAGCGAAATGACCCAAACGTTTACGTTTTGAAAGATTAGGATCATAAAAATAACCTTCATAGGGCGGTTGCCCATCTGCGTGGTGTTTTATCCCATTTTTTTCGAATATATCAATGATTTGAGGATCCTGGTGGTTTGGAATGCTGAAAGAAACTTGGCCATAAAAGAGTGAGGGATCAACCCCGTAATCTGGAGGTAATACCAATGCATCAATATCAATTATTGGCTTAAGCGCTTCCGCAACTTTTGGATGTATTCTCCGATTGTAGGAAAATAATCCGCAAAACCGGCTTTCCTGAATGGATCCCGAGTTTTTGTTCATGTTCATCTTTAGGTTACATTTTGCCTATCAATATAATTAATAAACCCAGGCAGAAGTATATATGAACTTAAATCCGAATATGTTGTGGAATGGTTAGCCCGGCTTTTAAAGCCTGCAAATACCCCGCCGCCTCCAGATAAGAAGCGCATGGGATAATCCGATCCGTCAACGCAAGCTGATCGGCACCGGCTTGCATCACGGTTGGGTTGTTTTGCACGGCGAGGACGGGAATCCGCTTCTCCAGCGCGGCGAGAACCGGAACGGAACCCAACGCGTCTGAGGGAACCACTAATGCCGATAAATCGTTGAAGTTGACGCGGTTGTGGCGCTGATGGGAACTGACATACTGCGGCGCTCTGGAAAGCCCCGTCAGCACGCACGGCAAGAAGGTGGATACCATAAATTCCGACGCGGCCCGTGGATCCACCAGGTGATCGGTTACGGGAAGGGCCATCTCATAAGGAAAGACCGGCGCGTGCGCCACCGGGAGCTGGAGCTGGGCAACCAGGTAGTGCGAAATCATCGCTTCCAGCCCGGCAATCGGATCGACGCCCCCGCCGGACTTGTAGGCGTCATCCTGGTCTTCATCCGGCGTGGGCATCAGGCAGCAAACGGCAATGGCCGTCGCACCGGCAGAAACCAGTTTTTCAGCGGCAGCGAGCAGGACTTCCGGGTTGTTGGTCTTCCCGGTCGAGCGGCCTGACTCTCCCAGGTGCAACACGGCCGCGATCGGTTCAGCCGTTTTCTCGAAGGCCACCACGTTCACACCGTAAACCGTCTGGACGGCGGCAATGGCGTTGCGGTGTAAAATCTCCATGTCTTCCGGAATGCCGCTATCCCAAAGGATGCCGACCCGGTTTTGATGGACGGGTTGTAGCGACCACTGGTTCTGGAAGAAGCGATCCAGCGCATACCCTTCCACATACAGCGTGTTCGCCGGGAGTGATTGAAAACAGGCGGCATTGGCCACGTTCGGATGGGTAATCACCACATCGCTGATGGCGGAGAACAAGGGCAACAGGGTCATGCCGTCCCCGCCAAAGCCGCCAATAGAGGCCCCAATACCGGTCGGGATAATGAGGGCGGTAACAAAGGGCGGTAAAGTCATCGGCATCGGTTAACGGGCAGCTTCATCCAGGTCGAAATAAGCAATGTAGGGCAGGTTGCGGTAAAGCCCCTGATCATCCAGGCCGTAACCCACTACGTATTGGTTCCCCACTTCAAAACCGACGTAGTGCGTCTCCACATGCCGCTGGCGGGCTTCCTTCTTATCCAGCAGCACCGCCAAGCGAATGGATTTGGGCGTATGCAGGGACGCCAGGTACTCCATAAAGAAATCCAGGGTTAAGCCGGTGTCGATGATGTCTTCTATCAGCAGCACATCCTTGCCGTTGAGGTTGGGCAGGGTTAAATCCACGGGCTTGACGACGCCGGAGGATTTTTGCTGGTTACCGTAGCTGGAGAGGCGAATAAACTCCACCTGGCAAGGAATGGTGAGCTTTTTGGCAAGATCGGAACAGAACATGAAGCCGCCCTTGAGGATGCACACCAGGTAAAGCGCTTCCGTATCGCGGTAGGTGCGGTTAATTTCGTCCGCCAGCTCTTGGATGCGCTGTTGAAGCTGTTCTTCGGAAATCAAGGTCTTCAGGTTGGCGGGAAGCATCGTTTCTGTCGTCATGGTTGCTACTCTTTGTTTACGTATTCAATGGTAATGCTATGCGTCGGCCGATCCTTGACCTTGATATCCTCGCTGACTTCCACGCCAACGGCCCAGAGTACCTTGGACTCCACCGTGAGAAGCGGCACCGCGTCCCGCTTGAACCGGGGAATGCACCGGTTGATGAGGAAACGCTTGAGCTTGATGGGGGAATCCATCCCCAGCGGGCGAATAATATCCCCTTTTTGGCGGCTACGAAAGACCAGGGTTTTATCCGCAAACTTGGACAAGTCCACAAAAATCGTGTTCTGGCTGAACTTGGTAAAGTCCATCGGCTTCATGCGCTCTTCAAAGCTCAACTGCTTAATGGTCACCGCCATCTTCAGGTCGCGATGGCAGACTTCACCCGGCACTGAAACTTCCAGCGGCATCAAGGACTGTTCCTTGGGCGCCTCAATGGTAATCCGGTTACGGTACAAATGCAGGAAATGCTTGTCATCCAGAGAGAACAGCGCTGGGGCGTTGAACTTGCGCCCTTTGCCGGCAATAAAGGCAATCACTTCCTCGATCTTGGAGAACCCGGCTTCATATCCGTTGTCTTCCAGGAACTGCTTGATGACGCGGCGCTGGAACGGATGATCGAGCTGGTTAAAGCGGGTTTCGTCCAGGCAGCTGCCTTCGGCGTCAAAAACATCCTGCCAGACTTCTTCCATTTTCTTATCGATGATAACCATTTCCCCTTCCGCAAGGTCAGCCAGGCGGCTGAGGGACTGGCGCGCGTTGGGGAAGGCGGTTTCAATCCGTGGCAACAGCTCGTGACGAATGTAGTTGCGCTTGATGCGGACTTCCGTATTGGTCGGATCATCCACGTATTTCAACTGGCTGGACTGGACATACGCGTCAATCAACGCCCGCGGCACATCCACAAACGGCCGGGCGAGCGTGACGGTACTTCCTGTACCCGACTCCAGGGAGCGGATGGCTGGGATACCCGTGATCCCTTCAACCCCGGTTCCGCGTAACAGCCGGAACAGGATGGTTTCAATCTGGTCATCCTGGTGATGCGCCGTCAACACCGCCGATGCCTTCAGATCGCATGCAAGGCGAGCCAACTGGCGATAGCGATCCTGGCGCGCCGCGGTTTCATTTTTAGGCATCGTCAGGTCCGGGGTTAGCATAATCCACTGCACACGGGCCGCCTTACAGTTGTGGTGGACGATTTGCAAGTCTTCCTGCAACGGGCGCCACGGGTGCCAGTAATAAGCGACGGTAATCTGAACCGGCGTCTGTGATTCGGACTTGAGTTGGGCCAGACTGTGCAGCAGGGCCGTAGAGTCGCGCCCGCCGGAATAGGCGATGACGAAATGAGACTCTCTATCACGTCCTACCAGTTGATGGGTATTGAGAAACTGGAGCAAATGCTCTTTTAACGATAGATCCACGGATGGAACTTCTCTTGATTCTGATAGTCTACCTTTATAGCGTAAGCGGTCAGGAATCTCAACCGGAAAAATCAACCGGCTTCCATTCCAATTGACCTTTGTTATCCTTACGGTACATTATAGTGTCATCTTAGGCATTGTTTGTGATAGGAGCAAGTGGAAGTTTTATGGATAACACACCATTCCCACCGTCCCAGCAAGTTTTCCAGGACAGTGTCCAATCCCCGCGCAAGAAGCGTTTTCCGTTTTCGCTGGCATTATCCGGCATGGCGGTTTTTCTGGCCGGTTCGGCCTTTACCATCGGCCTGGTGAATTTTTACCAGCCGGAAGCCAACTGGCAACAATCCGCCCAGTTGATTCCTTCTGCCAGCGGGCAGAACCAGTTCCAGTTAGCGGCCAATGCCACCCCAGCCGATCGCAGCATGTTCTCCCGATCCGCCAACCTGATTGCGGATGTGGCGGAAGAGATCGCACCCTCGGTCGTTAATATCGACGTGCAACGCACCGGCCGGGCTATGCGGATCTCCCCTTTCCAGGATGAGATTTTTCAGCGGTTCTTCGGCATGGCGCCGCCGCAAGCCCAGCAACGTATCCCCCTGATTAAAGGCAACGGTTCCGGGGTTATCATCAGCGCACAAGGGCACGTGTTAACCAATAACCACGTGGTTAACGGTGCCGAGCAGATCAAGGTAACGTTGAACGATGGTCGCAAGCTGAATGCCCGCGTGGTCGGCCGCGATTCCTTCTCCGATCTGGCGGTGCTGAAGCTGGAGAACGCCACCAACCTGAAGCCCGCCAAGCTGGGCAACAGTAGCACCCTTCGCCCTGGAGAATGGGTGATTGCCGTGGGTTCCCCGCTGGGATTTGACCACACCGTGACGCTGGGGATTGTCAGCGCCTTGTCTCGCCAGGTGCCGGATATTAACACCAACGTGGAGTTTATCCAGACCGACGCGGCCATTAACCCCGGCAACTCCGGCGGCCCACTGGTCAACCTCAACGGCGAAGTGGTGGGCATTAACACCGCCATTGCCGGATCCGGCCAGAACATCGGCTTTGCCATCCCGGTGGATGTCGCCAAGAAGATTTCCGGCGACCTGATCACCACGGGCCATATTACCCGCCCCTGGATCGGTGTGAGCATGGCCGAATTGAGCCCCGAACTCGCCAAGAGCCTGGGAATGAACGAGAACATCAAAGGCGTTATTGTCGCGCAGGTTCTGCCGAACAGCCCTTCGTCCCGCGCCGGCTTCCAGGAAGGCGATGTGATCCAGCGGGTTAACGGCCAGGTGGTGACCAGCCCCAAGCAGATTCAGGACATGATTCGGGACAAGCCCGTCAACTCCGAGTTTAACGTCCAGATCCTGCGTAACGGGCAGATGAGCGCCGTGACCCTCCGTACGGAAACCCTCCCGGAAAACGCCTTCGCCCAACCCGACGAACAATATTAGAAACTCTGTTTTTAGACTCTAAAAGCCTGCTGGACTTAGCCCGGCAGGCTTTTGCCCTTAAAAGAAAAAGCACCGGACGTGGTATTGTTCCGGTGCATATGGAAAAACAGGGGAGAGAAAATCGGTTTAAGAGAAGAGACTGTCCAGGTGATACTGGATTTCAGCGTCCTCCAGTTCCGGGGTGAGCTGATTCAGCTCCAGGGCTTTGCTATATGCTTCGGCAGCCTCCATGGTGCGGCCCAGCAGTTGGGTCGCGCGGCCGATGTTGAAGCAGGCCAGGGTATAGGTGGGTTTCAGCGCTAATGCCTTTTCAAACAGGGGGAGCGCCTTTTCCGGCAGGCCCTGATCATCCAGGTAAATCACGCCGAGGTTGTTCAGGGCGATGTAATTGTCCGGATCGTAGTGGATGGCCGACAGGTAGGCGTCGATCGCCGGTTCGTTCTTGTCCATCTGCCATAGGATATAACCGATGTTGCTGTAGCAGTTGGCGTTGTCCGGCTGTATTTGCAGCAGGCTTTTGTAGGCGGCCAGCGCCATCTCCATATGGCCGGTATCAAAGTACAGGTCGGCCAGCATGCCCAGGGTTTCCTGGTTATCCGGGTTGTAGTGCAGCGATTGCTGGAGGAAATCCAGCGCTTCCTGCAGGTCATCGTGAACCTGGTAGGCAATGGTGCCCAGCGTTTGCGCTACGGTGGAGAGCCAGACCGGATCGGTGCCGTACTCCAGGGCCAGCTTGTACTCTTCGAACGCGCCGTCCACGTCATCCATCTTGAACAGGACGTAGGCCATGTTGCTGTGCAGATAAGGGTGGTGCGGCTGGAGCTTTTCGGCTTCCTTAAAGTGATAGAGGGCTTTAAAGTAGGCCCGCTCTTCCATATGGAGCTGCGCCAGTTGGAAGAGGCTGTCGAAGTCCTGTCGATCCTGTTCAACAACGGCGTCCAGCGCGGCAACCGCGTTGGCGTTATCGTTGGTGGAGGAGTAGGCTTTGCCCAGCTTCTTCAGCAGGTTCATCTCCTTGGGATCCAGCGCCTGGGCTTTCTTGTAATATTCTATGGCCGCTTCGGCGTTGTTGGCGTCAAACAGGTAGTCATCTCCCAGCAGGTGGTAAAAGGTGGCTTCCTGCGGCATAAGCCGGGTGCCCAGCTTATACAGGTTTCGGGCAACGCCGTGCATCCTGAGCTTTTTAAAGCCCTTGGCCAGGTAATTGATGGAATAAAATTGTGCGTCGGTCATTACGGCCTCTCGCAGCACCATGCAGGCCTGTTTGTCCATCGGCAGGAGGCCGCAGCCCATCCCGAACTGAAGCAGGCCTTGTGTGGCCAGGCGAATCTGCTCGATATTGCCTTTGCTTTGCGAAGACTGTTTGAGGAGGGCATGCCCCAGGGCAATGCGCGCCCTGGCGGAATGGAGAAAACTTTTGCGAATGGCTTGCTGATATTGCTGTACCGCTTCGTGAATAAAGCCCGCCCGCTGCAAGAAATACCCCAAATACAAGTTGGCGTTGGCTTGGGACGGATCCAGTTTTAGCGCCGTTTCGCAATAAAACTGGGCCAGTTCCAGGTTAATGGCGCCTTGATCCCACAGGGCGCTCGCCAGTTGCACATAGGCCTCGGCCAAATCCGGTTGGATTTCTACCGCTTTTTGAAAATGATGAACCGCCGCCTCCAGATCCTTGACGGATGAACGGACCAGAAAGCTTTGATACAGGCTTTTGCCCAGCTTTAAATGGTACTCGGCGTTAATATCCGATTGGAGCGGTATAAGCGATGATCCGGGTTGAAAGGGGCCATCTGGCTGAGGAGCTGAATTGGGTTGAATCATCTCGTCCTCTTATTCCACTTCTGTCACGTTGTTCGGGAAGGCCAGCCCTAGCCTCGAATACCTCTATCCGTAGAGAACCCGTTAGAGAGGCTATCGGCCACGTGAAACAAAACTTAAAATTTTTTCCCTTGATGGTCTTCAATTACCCTCCATCGTATGTAGATTATCGAAATTTGCAGCATCAAAACGGCTCCTATTCCCTCCTCTTATTGCAGGGGTTGCTTCAGCTATCGCTGTTTAGGATGGGCTTCTTGGTGTTCCTGTTTCTTGCCTGGCTGGTTGGCCCCCTCACCCCAGCCCTCTCCCACACAGGGGAGAGGGAGTTTTGGCCTTACAATGACGTTACTAACTTTGCCGTCTCCCTGGATTCCCGCCTGCGCGGGAATGACAACATTACAGTCATTGCGAGGAACGCAGTGACGTGGCAATCTCCCCGCTGCATACTTTAATCTGTCCCCTCTCCCGTGCAACGGGGGAGGGCTAGGGTGGGG
>CALAJO010000163.1 GCA_937922745.1 uncultured cyanobacterium | reverse complement strand
TTGAAAAAACGAACCCATTTGGCGTTCGGTTGGGCTTGGCCGCCGGTGGCTTGCTGAACAGGGCATACGGCACGAGGCTCTCCTCCTCGGTGGGAGGTGTGGCTTCGGTTTGGGTTGGGGCTGGATAGGGTTCCGGCGGTTGGGTTTGGGTTGGAGAGGCTGCCGAGGGTTCGCCCGCCGTTTGCTGCATTTGGGCTTGCTCGCGCTGCGCGGCTATGGCTTCCCGGCGTTTTTCCGCCGCCTCAAGCCGCTGGAGGTAAATTTGCTCCTGGGCGCGCTCTGCCTTCAGCTCGCGCAGGGCCCGCTTGAACTTAAGCAGGTTGTTGGTCATCCGCATATCGTAAAGGGAGAGTTTGAGGATCTCGTCCGTCAATTTTTCCCCTTGCGGCAAAGTCGTGATGACATGGACTTCGTAGGCGTTGAGACGCCGCATGCGCCACGCGGTGCAAACGCATTTTTCCGCGAGGATCCACTCCATCGGGGTTTCCGGGTTTAGCTCCGCCAGCAGTTCCGCCTCGAATTCATCGTACTCCTCCTGGGTTTCGCCATTAATCAGCTTATCCTTGGAGAAGATGTTGTGTTTGCGCGCGTTACCGGACGAGGCGGCTTTGCCGGCCGCGGTCGTAGGCCCGGTGCTGAGGAGCGCGTTTAACTGGTTGGCAATCATCTGTTTTTCACTAATGGACATCCGGATCCCTCACTTTCTCTTGCGGTGGGCTGCAAGGATTTATTTTAAATATATATAATATATAAATTTTAGCACGGAATATGGTTTTGTAAAGCCATAAAGTCCTTTTAATCGTTGCTTTAGAGCTGTTTAAACGGCTGGAGGCAATTAACTGTGTCTATTTTGTCTGCTTAATGTTTGTCGGAGACTGGTAAACGAGGCGATCCGCTATTGTTTTCGGCAAAACCCTCATTAATGTAGAGGATTTTATTTAAGCGATCAACTTATCCGCCGAAACTTAATTTGGAGAGAACAAATGTACTGATTATGGCTACAATTACCAGCACGTCCTCTAACCAGAATTTGACAGGCACGGCGTCGGATGACGTATATGTGTTTCCCGCCTCTTTTGGGCTCGACACGATCTCAGACAGCGGTGGTGTCGACACGCTGGATCTGACGGCGGTCACATCGGCGATGACGATTAACCTCACGGCGTCTACCGGTAATGAGGTCATCTATAACTCCAGTAACCGCGTGAACTGGACAGGGGATATTATTGAAAATGTCCTCAGTGGGACGGGAAATGACCTGATCTATGGTAATACCGGTAACAACAGCCTGAATGGTGGTTCCGGGAGTGATACCATTAATGCGGGGACGGGAAACGATACGCTGGTTGGTGGTTTTGGAAACGACGTGCTAAACGGTGAGGCCGGGGATGATACGTATGTTTTTTCCGGCAGTTTCGCAAGCGATACCATTTCAAGCGATGGCAGCGGAACAGATACGCTTGATTTTTCTGCCTATAGTACCAATTTGAGTATTAATCTCAGTGCATCCAGTCTTACTCTCAGTGGATTTTCGGCATCGTTAAACTGGACGGGCGTGATTCTGGAAAATGTGGTGGGCGGCACCACCAACGATCAACTATTTGGTAATACAGCTAATAACTCTCTTTTTGGGAATACAGGAAGCGATCAATTATATTCTGACGCGGGGAACGATACATTAAACGGTGGGGATGGCGGCGATTTTTATATTTTTAGCGGCGCTTGGGGCGCGGATACCCTGATTGACGCCAGCGGCACGGATAGGCTGGAAATTACCTCATCCGGTTCCGTTACGATTAACCTGGTATCCGGCGCGGGAAACGAAGTGACGGATGGGACGAATACCATTAATTGGGCGGGCGATGTGATTGAAAACTTTATAGCGAGTGGTTCCGGTTCTCTCATTGTGGATGGAAGCAGCGCCGCAAACAGTTTAACAACCCACTCCGGTAACGATGTTATTCGTGGCCAGGGCGGCAATGACACGATTACCGCAGCCACGGGTAATGACACGTTGGATGGCGGAACCGGCGATGATACATACAGCTTTGCCAATGGTTGGGGTAACGATTCGATTTCCGGTGATGCTTCCGGGACGGATAATATTAATTTACTTCTGGTGAGTTCCGGGTTAACCATAAACTTCACTGTCGGGACCGGGGATGAAATTACAGATGGCACCAATACCATTAATTTTGCAGGCTCGTTCATCGAGCTGATTCATGGTGGTTCCGGGAACGACACCATTTTTGGCCAGGCCGGTACGGCGGATACCTTATCGGGTGGAACGGGGGATGATACCTATATGTTTGTCGGCGCTTGGGGGGCGGATAGCATATTAGATACCTCCGGGCGTGACCTGATTATGTTTACCAGTGTTGCGACCGGGATAACCATTAACTTCAATTCCGGCACGGGCCACGAGGTGCAGAACGGTACCAATACCATCAATTGGAGCGCGAATATTATTGATAACGTGCGGGGTGGTTCGGGGAGCGACCTGATATACGGGAACGCCGAAGGCAATTACCTGACGATGGGCACCGGCAACGATACTATTTATGGCGGCGCCGGCAGCGATGCCTATGACTTTAAGGCCGCTTGGGGGAACGACACGGTGATTGATTCGTCCGGGGCGAATGATCACGTCATCTTGTCCTCCCTTGCCACTGCCTTAGTCATTAACCTGAACTCCGGCACGGGCCACGAAATTACGGATGGCACCAACCGGGTAAACTGGGCCGGCAGTGTAATTGAGAAGGTGGATAGCGGCAGCGGCAACGACTTGATTTATGGCAACGCGGCCTCGAATATGATTACGGCGGGCGGCGGCAATGATACGATTCATGGGGGTTCCGGCAACGATATTTACGTTTTTGCGAACGGTTGGGGCGCGGACACTCTGGTTGACTCGGCGGGAACAGGGGATAGCCTCAACCTGAGAAGCGTGAGCCAGAACCTTACAATCAATCTCAATTCCAGCGCGGGGCACGAGGTAACGGATGGCACGAATACGGTGAATTGGGCCGGCAGCGTGATTGAGCATGCCTATGGCGGCTCCGGCAGAAACCATATCATCGGGACGGCCGGCGACAACATTATTTTTGGTGCAGGCGGCAACGATACGCTGGAAGGCCGTGTAGGTAACGATACGTATGAGTTTACCAACAGCTGGGGGGTCGATACCATTATTGATACGGGCGGGCTGGATACGCTGGATTTCCGGGGTGCAACACAGGCGTTAACCATCAATTTGGCCACGGGGACAGCGACTTATTCCAGCCACAGCGTTAACTGGCAAAATAACATCATTGAGAAGGTGTTGGGTGGCTCGGGGAGCGATTTTATCTTCGGTACCAATGGAGATGATTACTTTAATGGCGGCAAGGGAATGGACGTTATTTATGGCGGCGCGGGAGACGATATTTATGTATATGGCATGAGTAGTGGTGCGGATACCATTGATGATGCATCTGGAACCAATGACCGGCTGAGCTTGAGAGATTTTAATTTGTCCCAATCCGTTTTTCTGGCATATGACTATGACGTAAACGGTAATGTAGACCATTTGGAAGTTTACGTCACAAGCGGTGTAATATTTATTAAAAACTACTTCGCCAATACAGCGGCCACAGTGTCAACAAGCGCAGCGGGTTATGGTCTTATCGAACACATGATATTTGCCGATGACAATGATGTTGACTTCAATCAAGTCCGGGCATTGGCTTATCCACCGGGTTCGACGTTACCTGTTTAGGAATGAGGCCTGACCAACCGGATAAAGTTACAAACAGATAATCGTTCAGCCGGTGTTCTCCCTGAATGTAGCGCGTGAGCGCCCGGTGGTAGCCCACGCGATCGGCCAGGTAAAAATTCCAGGGGAGGTGGGCCAGGTGTGCCGGGAAGCCTGACTGGACGAGGATGTAGCTTTCCAGGAGACGAGCGATACGGCCGTTGCCATCCAAAAACGGATGGATGGCCGCAAAATAAAGATGGAACAGGTTGGCGGAGAGGATGCCCCCTTCCAGGCGCATGCTTTGTGGCAAGCGAGTGGCGGTTTCGTTTAGCCATTTGCAGAGCTTTTCCAGCATCACAGGCACTTCTTCCGGCGTGACACAGGGGAGGAACATCCGATCAATTTCAGACACAATGCGGATTGCGCGCTGCCGGTACCGGCCCGGCGTCATTTCCGGCGCTATCTCAACGCCATCGTACAGCTTGCGGTGCAGCTCGCAGATGAGTTGAGGGCTTAGGCCCAGTTGGCCGGAGCGTTGCGCTGTTGCCTGCCGGAGCAGTTCGGTATAAGCCTCCTGGATGTTCGTCATCTCTTGGTGCGGGTAAGCCGATTGATCCAGCGGGTTTTTAAAGTCGCACAAGGCCTGGATATCCCAGGTGTCTGCATGGGCGGGCGCGCCTTGCCGAAAAAGATGGCATAACTGGACGATTTCCTTGACCCGAACCCAAACCCGCTCATCCAGGGTTCTGGGATCGAAGACAAAGTTGAGAAAGGGAAAAGTTGGTTGTTGGGGCTGGTCATTCATCGGGGTACGCCACTGGCCATGGGTTTATTGTAAGGGCAAGCGGTTAAAAACGGGGCGATTTCACTTTCAGGCGCGGTTGTAATCGTCCTGGAAGCGGATGATGTCGTCTTCGCCAAAGTATTCGCCAAGCTGGATTTCAATCAACTCCACCGGCTCCTGGCCGGGGTTGGCAATGCGGTGGCGGGTTTCCTTGGGGATAAAGATATAATCCCCGGCCTGGTAGGCCTTGGTTTCCTCGCCCAGGGTCACTTCCGGGCGGCCCTGGGTAATCACCCAATGCTCCTCGCGCTTGTGGTGCATTTGCAGGCTTAGGCGCTGGCCCGGCAACACCTGCAACTGCTTTACCTTGTAGGCGGGCAAGTCCATCAACACGGTAAAGCTGCCCCAAGGGCGGTGTTCGGTGTATAGGGCAGTTTGGGAGGCCAGCTCTGGCAGGTTGGGGTTCATATCCGGCGGGTGTCCTTGGCAAGGGTTTTGTCTTATTGTCCTTCATTCTAGGGAAGAACTGCAAGCGTCGCAACGGCAAGATGCAGGATCCGCCAACCGGCCCGCCGGTTCTGAAAAAGCCTGAAACCCGGTAATATACTGCAAAAGTCGCTTGTTACACTTTTGCCATAAAACTTGAGGAAATTTACTTCATAGGTTAGTTTTTATGTGTTCAATTGCTTTCGAACAACTTTTTGGGAGTACGCCTTTATGAGTACATCGCTTCTTGACCGCCCCACCGTGATTCAAGCCCCTGCGCAGGGCGCCATTGTCGCCGCGCAAGAGGCCGTGGTTCACCAGGAGGCTCCGCCCCTCAACTGGGTCAGCCGGATGATGCTCAAGTCGTACCTCAGCAGCCTGAACATCTGCCTTTCCGATTTGGGTTGGGTGCCGCGCAGCATCCTGGAAGTCGGCTCCGGCGACGGGACGATGCTGGCTCACGTAGGCCGCATGTTTAACAATGTCTCGCTCCACGGGGTGGAGTTTGACGCGGATACCGTGGCCCGCGCCACCGAAAACAACTGCTGCAAGCTGCACTTCCAAGCCCTGGGCCAGGCCGAGAGCCTGCCGTTTGACGATAACCAATTCGATTTGGTCATTAGCCACGGTTTATTAACGCAAACCTCCCTGCCGCGCCATTGGGTGCGAGAAATGGCCCGCGTGAGCGCAGAAGGCGTGATCGTGTCCGTTCAAACCCCGGCGGCGTATCGCTGGATGAACCGCGTGCCCGGCTCCAGGCAAACCAAGCTGGCCAGCAAGCCGGTTTTTGCGTCCCACGTGCAGCCCGTCCGTATGCTGGAAGTGCGAAACTGGCTCACCCGTTCGGATTTAAACGTGGAGACCACGATCCAATCCCTGCCGTATGGTTTCTTTATGGCGCGCAAGCCGCAAACCAACAAGACAGCAATGCGTCAAGCCTGTAACGCCAGCGAGCCGACCCACTGCGGCAGCTGCTAACCCGTTTTTACCTTTGGTAAATTAAATTTCAACGAAAAGTTTTTAGCGCACCCTGTTTAGCCTGCAACTTGCCGGGCGCGCAGGATAAACTGCACGGTGGTTGCGTCTTCGGCTTGTTCGATGGCTTGGCAAAGCCCCGGTGGAAAATCGTTGCGATTGACTTTGGGCACCATCGGCATATCGGTAAACACGGGCACTTGCACCCGGTCCCATTGCTCGATTTCGTAACCGGCTTTGGCAAACAGTTCTCCCACGCTGCGGCGGGTAAAAAACCGCAGGTGCGTGTCATCCAAGATGCCGATGGGGGAATAATCAAACCGGCCTTGCAACAACGCCAGCCGAACCGCCCCGTGCGCCACGTTGGGAATGCAGGCGACGACCACGCCTTCCGGCTTCAGGATGGATTTGACGTCCTTGAGCATTTGCCACGGGTTGCGCAGGTGTTCCAGCACATCGCCGAACACGGCCACGTCAAAATGGTTTTGCGGCAGCAGGGTCTTGATATCGGCAAAATCCAGGTCTGCAACGTACACCTTGTCGCAAAAACGGGCGGCGGCCTGCGCCATGTCGCGGTTAATCTCCAGCCCGGTCACGGTGCATCCCCGTCGGCGAAGGATTTGGGCAAAGTAGCCGGTGGCGCATCCAAAGTCCATCACGGTTTGGTTGTGCCCCACCATCCGGGCCATTTTCGTCAGGCCATGATGCTCGCCCAGGGCTTCCTCGGTCACTTCCGCCATGGGGAACTGGTAATTCTTGGGTTCGCTTGCCATCGGCCTCTTTCTCCCGGATTATGTCCTGTCTTCCATTAAACCGGATTGCGCCCGATAGACAAGAACCAAACAGAGGAGTCTGCCCTGGACGCTCCCTTATTTAATCGATGGCATCTTCAGCCGCTTCAGATTACACTATAAAAAATAAACCGCGATGAGAGGATCCCAGATGGTCAACGTGTGTCCTGCCCGCCGATCCCTGGCTCTAGTGCTTTCCAGCCTAATTACGTTGCACACTGGCTTGCCCATGGCCGCCTTTGCGGAACGCTTCAGCCCGGAAATCGAATTGACGTCCCCTTCTGAGCGGATTGAGACGGAAGAGGTCTTTACCCCCATGGCGGAAATCGGCCAGGATACGGTGCCTGAAGCGGCCCCAACCATGCTGCTGGTGGCCCCGGCCGGCCAAACCGATGATGTTGGCTTCAACAGGAATCATTCGGCAACCGCTGCCATTTCCACCATTCAAGCCCCGGTGCATGCCACAGCGCAATCCGATGGGCCGACGATTAAAGGGTCGGTCAACGTGGAAAAGGAATTTGTGCCGGATGTCGTGTTCGATGATGTTCATACGGTTGCCAAGGGCGAACGCCTCACGCTGGTGATGATGGATTTGCTGGCCTCCGGCTACAGTATGGAAGGGGATGAGTTTAACGCGCGGGTTAAAGTGCCGGTGGAGCGCGATGGCAAAGTTCTCATCCCCAAAGGCGCATTGGTTAAAGGCCATCTGGCCGGATCGAATGATCCGGGCGAGGCGTTTTCCAAGCGGGCCAAAATCGTCCTGGTCTTCGATTACATCCTGATGCCGGATGGCCGCAAGGTGCCCTTTAAAAGCGAGTTCATGAAAGGCGATTCCGGTTTAAAGGCCGTTGGCCGGGCGGTGGGTGGCAGTATCGGCAGCACCATTAGCGGCGCCATCCGGGGTGTTTTGGTTGGGCTTCGCTTTGGCGGGATGAAGGGCGCGGCCATGACAAACGGGGCCACCTTGATTGGCGGTGGCGGCCTGGGCGCGATTGCCGGTTTGGGCCGAGGCCTTTCCCAGCGGGGAAGCCATGTGCTGCTAAACGAAGGCGACGAAATCCAGGTGGCCTTGCAGGAACCCCTGCAACTGCCAACGATGAACATCCAGCCCGATACGCAGAATGAGATCCTTGCCCAGGGGCTGAATGTGAAAGTGGCGGATTACACCTTGGGGCGCGACCCTTTTCGCGTGGAAAAGTTGATTACCCTGAAGCTGGTGATTGATAACCAGACCGACTATCGCTTCGGCAGCTTTGATATGGCCCTGGTGGATGAGTATAACGATGTTTTCTCGGTTTCCCCGTTTGGCGAGAACACGGATTTTGTGATGCAGGTGGAGCCCAAGCGCCAGACCACAACCCAATTGGCTTTTTCCGTTAAAAACCCGGATAGCCGCCATTACCTGGTGTTTTACAAGCCCTATACCCGCGATGTCGTGGCTAAAATTTCCCTGGCGGAAGCCTTGAAAGCGTTAACCAATACCGGCGCTAAGGGGAAATCCCGCCGCTCCAGCTAGCCCTGCGTATTCAGCAGGTCAGGCAGTTTCAACGGGAGCTGGGAGAAATCGACTTGCTGCTTTTTCTTATCGAGATACTGCCGCATGTCATGCTGGAGCGTCCAGCCCATGCTTACCAGGCCGCCCAGCCCGGTGGTCAAAAGTATTGCTGGGGCGTTATTCTTGAACTGGGTTAGTGCCATTCGGGGCTGGCTCACAATCGTCCATGCCCCCACGAGCAATGCCGGCAACACCGTAATCCCCACACCGCGGAAGAACGATGCCACGTAATTGCCTAGATGCTTTTCGGTTGTGCTTTGGAATTTTTCCGGCGGGCTGTAAGGGCTAACCCGTGGCGAAACCGGCAAGCGATCCGGGCCGGGTGTTAGGCGGGTTGCCGGAATGGCGGGCCATTGCGGTTGCGGATAAACAGCGGGTTGCATTTGCCGATAAAAGGCGGGCCGGGGTTGGTTCGGTTTTGGCGGCGGGCCGGCGTTAAACGGCCTGGTTGGCGGGAGAGGGGGCCTCGGCATAACGGGCATGGGTTGGGCAAAAGGCGCTCGCAACGGCATGGATGCCGGTGGCGGATACATCGCAGGGGCGGGTAGATTGGGCATGGCCAGGAATGCCGGCGGCTTGGCATACACATAATGGATGCCCGGCGGCGGTGGAACATAGAAACCCGTGGTTGCGTAAATGCCCATTTCGAACCGATACCCCGATACCCTTGTCCCTGTTATGGATCTATTCTACTAAAAACGCTGAAGCCTATTTATTGATAGCACTTCAATAAGAATAGGCAAGACTGAATTTGCGCTTTCCATGCTTCCTTACTTTAAGCGGGCTCGACCTTAAAGGCCATAAAAAAGCCTCAGATAACTGAGGCAAATAAGTCCTAAGAGTGGAAGTAGAAGAGTTGAATCACAGTTTTATTATGCGAAATTTCAACACACATTTTAATTGCCAGAGTGGCTAGTCTTTCTATCCAAAATGATCACCACCTGGCTAGAGTGATATCGAAAACGCACACAAAACCAGCGTCAAATGATATCATGCCGCGCTTGCAATGGCGGCTACGATATATCCTGATGCTTCGGGGCGTTTAAGCGGAAGGCGTCAGGCAGATCTCGAAAATGCCGACCGGCTGCCGCTTTCCACGGATGCTTTGCTCGCCCAGTGAGCGCACTTCAAATTCCCCCTGGATCATCTTGTGGGTGGTTCCGCTGATGAGCAGACGCGCGTCATAATCCTTGTTCAACTGTTGCAAACGGGAGGCCACGTTCACGGTATCACCGATGATGGTCGTGTCCATCTTGATCATGGAGCCGATATTGCCCTTGAGGACCGGGCCGCTATTGATGCCAATCCCACTCCGGAGGACAGGCCAGCCGCGCTCGGCCCATTCCACGTTCAATTTTTCCAGGGTCTCAATCATGCGCACACCTGCGGAAACCGCCCTGCGCGCGGCACTGGCATATTCCAGCGGGCTGCCGGCTTCGAAATACGCCATGATCTCATCGCCCATATACTTGTCCAAAATGCCGTGATGCTCCACGATGATGCGTGTCATCCGCGAGAAGTATTCGTTAAGCTGGCGAACCACCTGGTTGGGCGGATATTCTTCCACCATCGCCGTAAAGTTGCGCAAGTCCACAAACATCACGGTGACGGGCACAACAGAGACGCTGCATTCCACTTCGCTGGTAACGGAGGGAAGCTGGAAGAGCAAATCTTTTTCAATCTCATCCTGGATGCCCAGGGCGGACATCATCTCGACATCCTGCCACACATCGCAGCTCACGTTGGTGACCTGCCGAACCAGGCTGAACAAGTTGTTCATCCCAATATTCTGGCTATCCGTCATTAACTCAAACTCGCTGGACACAAGCTCTCCGGAAAAAATGTAACTGCCTCTAAACCGCTAACGCTTAAAATTTTCTTAATTGAATAAAAACGATTGAACCCGGAAAATTGCCATTGTGACACGGAAATTTTACAGGAATGTCCCTTCGATATACCCGGTACCTCATTACAGGGTTGATTTTATCCCCGGCTCCCCATCACAATGGAACACAAGATACGGTTTGCAGGGTATTCATCCATGTCCAACGATCTCCTGGTTGTGGGGTTAGGGAATCCCGGCCCCCAATATGCGGGAACCCGCCATAACATCGGGTTTATCTGCATTGAGGCGTTGGCGCGTAAACTGGGCATAACAGGCAAGGGAGAAACCCGCTTTAACGCCATTATGGGCCAGGCGCGGCAAACGGATCGCAAGCTGTTCCTGGCGCAGCCGTTAACCTATATGAACCTCTCGGGCCAGGCCCTTCAGAAAATCCAGCAGTTTTATAAAATCCCCACGCAAAACGTCCTCATCCTCTACGATGATATCGATCTGCCCTTCGGCAAAATCCGGTTTCGGCCCAACGGCAGCGCCGGTACCCATAACGGGATGAAGTCGGTCATTCAGGTAAGCGGAACACAGACGATTGCCCGGCTGCGCATTGGGGTCGGTTCTCCGCCGCCGCAATGGGAACTCAAGGATTACGTCTTGGCGAATTTTACGCCGGAGGAGCAGGCGCACCTGGATAAACTGGCTACGGTGTGTGCCGAGGCGGCCTTGTACTGGGCGGAATACGGCACTGAAAAAGCCATGAACCGATACAACAGCCAGACCATTGTGCCGCCGTTGACGACGGAAGCCAGTTAAGCCCGCTTGGAATGGCTCCGGGGATCCAGAATATCGCGCAACTTATCGCCCGTTACGTTAAACGCCAGAATGGTCAGGAAGATCAGCCCGCCCGGAGCCAGCAGTAGCCAGGGGCGCAAAGTAATATTGGTCAGATCCTGGGCTTCCCGTAGCATGTTGCCCCAGCTCGCATCCGGCGGTTGGATTCCCAGGCCCAGAAAGCTCAATCCGCTTTCGGCCAGCAGGTAGCCGGGCACGTTTAAGGTGGCCGCAATAATAAAATAGGTGGCCGTCTGCGGCAGCAAATGCTTCACGATAATCCACAGCGAGCTGGCACCCAGGGAGCGAGAGGCTTCCACAAACTCGTATTCCTTGATGGACAGCACCATACCGCGAATGATCCGGCTGATGCCGGCCCAGCCAATAAAGGCGAGAATGGCGACGATGAGCGCAAACCGTTGCGTGCTGGATAACCCCGATGGCAGGATGGCCGCAAGGCTGATGAGCAGGTAAAAACTGGGAATACTCATAATGATTTCCGCCACGCGCATCATGGCGTTATCCACGCGGCCGCCAAAGTAGCCGGAAATGCCGCCGTAAATCAACCCGATGGGGAACGCAATCATCAGCCCGATAAAGCCAATGGTCAGCGATACCTGCGCGCCGTACAACAGCCGCGAGAAATTGTCCCGGCCGTTCATGTCCGTTCCCAGCAGGAAAATCCGCGCCGGCTCCGCCACCCCAAACAGGTGGATATTGCTGGGAATCAGGCCGAGCAGCTTGTAATCCTGCCCTTTCGTCAAAAACCGCACCGGGTATTTTCTGGAATAATCCGGCAGGAAGCCAAACCCGTAAGTTTCCGGGTCGAAATGGCGCTTGTACGTCACCACATACGGCCAGGTGAGCTGTTGATGCTCGTTCATAATAAACACCGGCGTGGGCGAAATATAGGCGAGGTCGCGGTCGCTGAAATCCTCCTTGTAAGGGGCCAGAAAACCGGCAATCAGGGTCAGGCTGTACACAAAGATCAGGAAGAACAAGCTCGCCAGAATCACCTTATCCCGGGAGAACTCCCGCCAGATCTTCTGCCGCATGGTTTTTTCCTGGGTGGGTATCATTGCAGCTCAATCCTCGGGTCAACCACTTTCAGTAAAACATCCCCCAGCAGGTTGCCGAGAACCAGCAGTGCCGCGCTCATTACCAATACGGCCATAACCAGGTTCGTATCTGTCTGGCGAACGGCTTCCAGCGCGGTATAGCCCAATCCGGGATAGCGCAGCACCATCTCAACCAGGGCAGCGCCGCTCAACAACCCGGCAAACTCATATCCCAGCATGGTTACCAGTGGGTTAATGGCGGTCCGGACGGCATGTTTGTAAACGACCTGTTTTTCCGGCAGCCCTTTGGCCCGAGCGACCCGCACGTATTCCGCTTCCAGCACGTCCAGCAGGTTCCCGCGCATCTGTCGCTGGAGCCCCGCAATCCCTGAAATGGTCAGGACGATGACCGGCAAAATCAGGTGAGACGCAATGTCTCCCACCTGTTTGTACCAGGGCAGCGTCTCGAAATGGTCGCTGGTAATGCCGCCAATCGGGGGCCAACCGTTCTTCACCGCCAGCACCGCCAAGAGAAGCGCCACCACAAAGGAAGGCGCGGCCATCCCCACGGAGGAAAGCACCGTTAAAGTGGAGTCCGCAGGGCGACGCCAGTTAAGCGCGGCATAAATGCCCAGGGGCAAAGCAATCAGCCAACACGCCAGCAAAGTGACGACATTGAGGATGAGCGTATTGGGAATCCGCTCCTTCAAAATGGTGGTGACTTCCTCGCCGGAAAAAGACTTGCCAAGATCCGGCTTGAAAACGGCCCAGAATTTCCCGGTTTTCAATTCCGACCAATCGAACTGGAACAAATGGGTCAACCAAAGCCAATATTGCTGTAAAAACGGCTTGTCCAGGCCCAGGCGCTGTTGTTCATGCGCATAAGCCGCTGGGGAAATCTGCGGGTTCTGCCGCAGTTCGGCCAACGGATCGATGGGGTTCTTAAAATGGTGCCGATCCAGCAGATGCACCTGCTGTTGCCCTATTTTTAAATCCCATGGGCCGATGGTGACATCGAAACGCATGATGAAAAAGCTGATAAACGAGACAATCAGCAGCGTGGGGATGGCGATAAGGATGCGCTTCAGGATATAGAGATAAATGGGCATCTTAAAAGCCCCACCTGACGGGCGGGAGAGTGTTTGGCATCCGTTGATATCGGCGCATAGGACGGGATGGCCTCAACCCCATAATAACCACCCTCCGGGGAGGGCTCTCGTATTATTGTAACGCCAAATCCATCCGCAAGGGTACTGCGCGGAAAAAGACCCGCAGAAAATCCGCCCGGCAAATTGCGCAGGCGGATTTTCAAACGTGTTGAGGCCGGGTTTTATTCCGGGATCCACTTCATTTTCAATTCAAATTCGTATTCGCCGTCTTCAATCTCATATTCCGCCTCCAGCTTGGCGGTTGCAAAGGCTTCGTACGGGATATGGCACTGTTCCCCGTGGATCACCACGGTCATATCTTCCTGCCGCTCCAGCGCGTCTGCCCAACGGCGAATGAACTCCTTGAACAGGCTGGGATCAAGCCGTTCCTTCAGTTCAATGTCCTCTTTCGTTTGCTGTTGTGCCATCGGATGCTCCTTTTCACTAATCCAAACGTAACGAGATTCAGGTTTTCCATCAAGAGCATAGCGAATTCTGATGCCGCCGGACAGCGACACCCCGGTAATTTTTATGAGGAATGCATCGCTTATCCGCAGGTAGACTTGTTGTCAAAGCAGCCGGTTACGGCATCCTTGGGATCGACCTTGGCGGTTGGGTTGGCGTCCAGGTTGGCGTAGTAGTTCAAATCCGGGAAGCGGGCGGCTTGCACTTCATCCACGCGTTTAACGGGGGTGGTGTGCGGTGCGGCCAACACCATCTCCGGTTGGGCCAGGCACTCTTCGTGGATCTGCTTCATAATGCCGATAAACGCATCCAGCGTTTGCTTGGACTCTGTCTCGGTCGGCTCGATCATCATGGCTTCCGGCACAATCAGCGGGAAGTAAACGGTGGGCGGATGCACGCCATAATCCATCATGCGCTTGGCAATGGCCATGGTGTTGATGTGACTGTCTGTGGCGCGCTGGTTTTGGCTGGTCAGAATAAATTCGTGCATGCAGGTTTGCGGGTAGGGAACCGCATAAGTATCCTTCAGGCTCTCCTTGAGATAGTTCGCGTTCAGCACGGCCGTTTCGGAGACGTCCTTGAGGCCCTGCATCCCGAAACATTCGATGTAGGCGTATGCGCGAAGCAGGACTTCGATATTGCCGTTAAACAGCTTCACCTTGCCAATGCTGTGCGGGCGATCCCAATTGAGGCAATACTGGTCGGCTTTCATCTCAATCGTGGGGCAGGGCAAAAACGGCTCCAATTTGTCGTTAACCAGCACGGGGCCGCTGCCGGGGCCTCCGCCGCCGTGCGGCGTGGCAAAGGTTTTGTGGGTGTTAATGTGCATCACGTCAAAGCCCATATCGGCCATGCGGGCATACCCCATAATGGCGTTTAGGTTGGCGCCGTCGTAATAGCACAGGCCGCCTGCTTCGTGTACCAGGCGGGTAATTTCCAGGATATCCTTCTCAAACAGGCCCAGCGTGTTGGGGTTGGTGAGCATAATCCCAGCCGTTTTGTCCGACAGGTGCTGCTTCATGATTTCCAGGTCCACCAGGCCATCTTTCCCGCTGGGGATTTCGATGACTTTAAAGCCGCACATGACCGCGGTTGCCGGGTTGGTGCCATGTGCGGAATCCGGTATAAGGACTTCATTCCGTTCGGCATGTCCGTGGTGTTGGTGGTAGGCCTTGATCATCATCATCCCTACCAGCTCGCCGTGGGCCCCGGCCGCGGGTTGTAGCGTGGCCGCCGTAAAGCCGGTAATGTCTTTCAGGTATTCCTGCAAGCGGTACAGGATGGAGAGGGTGCCTTGGGCGTATTGATCGGGGGTTTCCGGGTGAAGTTGCGTAAATCCAGGGAGCTGTCCGACCCAGTCGCAGATTTTGGGGTTATACTTCATCGTGCAGGAGCCCAAAGGATAAAACCCGGTATCGATGGAGTGGTTTCGCTGGGAGAGCTTGACGTAATGCCGCACAATCTCCAGTTGTGACAGTTCCGGCAAGCGGGCCGGCTTCTGGCGCTGCAATTCCTTAGGGAGCCACTGGTTGAGATCGACTGCCCCATTTACGGCAGGAAGGGTGACGCCCTGGCGTCCCGGAACGGATTCTTCAAACAAGGTTGGTATTGTCGTCATCCCCATGGTCTCCTATGTCCCGGTTGCCAGCATCACCGTGCGCGGTGCCGGCTGTTCGGTTTGAATACTGGTTAATCCCAGGCTACCAAGCGCATCCCGAAAGGCCTGGATATAGCGCTCAATGCTTTCGTCGCTGTTCATCTCGGTCACGGCCACCAGGAGCGTATTGGCTTCGTTCGGCCAATATTTGCCCACGTCAATGCCGGCCAGAATGCCGCGGCGCTCCATGATCTGCAGTAATTGCGCCGCATTCACGGGCAGCGTCAAGGCAAACTCGTATAAAAAGGGCGATTCGGTTCGCATGCTTACGCCCGGCAGTTGCGTTAGCTGGGCAGCCAGGTAATGCGCCCGCTGCGCGGAGAGCGTGGCCAGTTGCTTCAAGCCCTGTGGCCCAACCAGGCTCATGTAAATGGCGGCCTTCAAAATGTTCAGCGATTGGTTGGTGCAGATATTGCTGGTAGCCTTTGCCCGGCGGATATGCTGTTCACGCGTTTGCAGGGTGAGTGTGTAAGCGGTCAGGCCGTCTTTATCAACGGTTCTGCCCACAACGCGCCCGGGAAGCTGCCGCATCAGCTTTTCCGTGGTGGAAATAAACCCGCCGTAAGGGCCGCCAAAGTTCAGGCTGTTCCCAAACTGTTGGATATCCCCGCAAACAATGTCAGCGCCAAAGGCGCGAGGGGGCTCCATCACACCCAGCGTCACCGGATCGACACTGACGATAAACAATGCGCCGGCGGCCTGGCAGAATTGGCGATAAGGCGTTAAAGCGGAAATCGCGCCCAGGTAATCCGGCTGTTGAACCAGAATCCCGGCAATCTGTTTGGGCTCATGCTTTACTTGGGGCTCGAAAGCTGTATACGGATCGAACATGAACAGTTCGATATCGCCCATCGCGTCCGCATAGGTCTGTAGCACTTTCTGGTAATGCGGGTTGATCGTTTGGGCCATATACAGCACCTTGCGCCGTGTGGCCCGAACCGCCATAAACGCCGATTCGCTGGCGGCGGTGGCGCCATCATAAACAGAAGCGTTCGTCACTTCCATGCCAGTCAGTTCGCTCACCATGGTCTGGAACTCGTAAATCATCTGGAGCGTGCCCTGGCTGATCTCCGGCTGGTAGGGTGTGTAAGCGGTATAAAACTCAGAGCGGGAAGCAATATGGTTGACCGCAGGCGGGATAAAACGGGCATAAGCCCCGCCTCCCAGGAAACTCTGCAAGGAGGCCGCCCCATTTTGCTGTGACGCTTCCGTAAGGTGTTGCTGAAGCTCAAGCTCGCTTTTACCGGTTGCAGGCAAGGTCTTCAAATCAAACTGTTCCCGAAGCGATACGGGCACCATATCGAACAGGGACGCGACCGAAGGAATCCCCATCGATGCCAGCATGGCATGACGCTCATCAGCAGTATGTGGAATAAAACTGGTCATTTGACTACTCCCACCGGCAATTTTGCAGCTAACGATTATACATTAGCCGATTCTTCGATAAATGCCAAATATTTCTCAGGGGACATTAACTGTTGTAACTGACCGGGATCTTTCAGCAGGATTTCGATCATCCAGCCGTCCCCGTAGCAGTTGTCGTTAATCAGCTCGGGTTCGCTGGAAAGCTGCGTGTTAATGGAAAGCACCTCCCCGGAGACAGGAATATACAGATCGGACGCGGCTTTGACGCTTTCAATCGTGCCGAAGGAATCGCCCTGCTCAAAGCTCTCCCCGATTTCCGGCAGCTCCACAAACACCACATCGCCCAGTTGCTCCGCCGCATAGTGAGAGATGCCGATACGGGCGCGGTCTTCCCCTTCGTCCCATAGCACGTACTCATGGGTTTCCGTAAACAGGGTTCCTGGCGGAATGTCGAAATCTACCGGTTTAACCATCGAGACAGTATCCTCTTCTTCACTTGCGATAAAACGGTCGTGCCACGACTTGGGCCTCTACCTTGTTGCCGCGGATGCCAACGAGGAGTCGGCTTCCCGGTGCCGGTGGCTGATCAGTCGTAATATACCCCACCCCGATGGGCTTGCCCAGCGTGGGCGATATGGAGCCGCTGGTAATTTCGCCAAGGGGCTCACCTTGCGCGTCAAAAATGGGATCGTGATGACGCGGGATCGAATTTTTAAGGACTTCCAGGCAGACGAAATGCTTCTCAAGCCCGGCCTGCTGCTGCTTTAGCAATGCGGCCTTGCCAATAAAATCAGCATCTTGGCCCAGCTTTACCGACCAGTCCAGCCCGGCTTCCAGCGGGGTAATGGTTTCCGTCAGCTCCGCCCCGTGTAGCGGATACGCGGCTTCCAGACGCAGCGTATCGCGCGCGGCCAGGCCAATGGGTTTAATACCGGTACTTTGTCCTTGGCTTAACAAGGTTTCCCACACATTGCCCGCGTATTGCACCGGCGTCAGAATCTCCACGCCATCTTCGCCCGTGTAGCCGGTGCGGGATAACAGCACCGGCATGCCGGCAAGCGAATATTCCGCAATGTGAAAGCGTTTCGGTAAGGGTGCTGACGGTTCCAGCCCTACTTGCTGTAAAGCGTCCTGAAATGCAGGGCCTTGCAGGGCAATTAACCCAAAAGCGCCGTTTTGGTAGCGCATCTCAATGTTTTGGGGCAAATGGGATTTGATCCAATGCTGTACTTTTGTGCTGTTGGCGGCATTGCAAATGATGAGGAACTGCCCCAACTGAGAGAAATGCTGGGTCGGTGGTAGCTGATAAACGATAATATCGTCAAGGATCCCGCCCTGTTCGTTAAGCAGTTGCGTGTAAACCGCCTTGCCCGGATAGAGCTTTTCCAAATCCTGCGGAACCAGTGCATTTAACGCGGCCCGGATGGGCATTTCGCTAGCGGCGGAAAAAGACAACAGCCCCATATGGCAAATATCAAACAGGCCGCATGCTTTGCGTACCGCATGGTGTTCGTCCAGCACTTTGCCAAACTGAAGCGGCATTTCCCAGCCGCCGAACTCAACCAGCTTAGCCCCATGAGCCTGATGGTTGGGGTTTAAAGGCGTTTTCAAAAGCATCGTTTGCGCTGCCATAATGCCCTGATTGTGAATCATAGAAAATCACGTTGTCAAGATGGCAATATTACGGCAAAAAGAGAAAACACAAGGCTTCCGGTGCATTCAAATCTGGAAATAAATTGAACGTGACGATATTGTCGCGTGATCCAACGTTTCAACTTATCAACGAAAAAGCGGTGTTTCCCAGGAAAAAACGGGCAATCCGCTTATAAAATAATGCTGGTATACAGGGTCAGCAGTGCAATGGCGGTCCATACCAATGTGGGTGCGGATTCCTTCATCACGGCAGCCTGGACTAAAACTTTGGGTTGGTTTTGCTGTCTTTTCATTGGAAGACTCCTATCCAGTGTTGTGTGGGCATACTAGCGTCTCGACAAAAGGGAGATGAACTTAAACGGATTCCCGTCAATGTTACATTTTCTTAAGGAGTTGCTGCGCCAGGGGCGCTGTCGTCTCCCCCTCAGTCGATATCATAGCAGACCTTTCAAGGAATTTCCGATGGGTCAGATGAATGAGAAATTCACGGTTGCCCTTGGGCCCCTTAATCGGCGATTCGATGGCGTTGACGATATCCCAATCCGGCAGCAGCAAGGCCAGGTCTTCAAAAAGGCGGGTGAGAATGGTTTCCAGGTCTTCCAATCGGGTAACGACGCCGTTGAAACCTTTCGGTTGGCAGTAGTCCATATACTCGAATTGCGGTTTGACGAGGGCGATGATTTCAAGCGGCAACAGCTCGGATTGCGGCTGGAGCAGCCGGGCGATGGGCTGGATAACCTTCTTAAGCGAGATGAACGAGACATCCACCACGGCCAGGCTGGGCGATGGGGATAACTGTTCCGGTTGTAGCGTATTGATATGGGTTTTTTCGAATACAACCACGCGCTCATCTTGTCGGATTTTCCAGTCCAGTTGGCCATAACCGACATCGACCGCATAGACTCGGACTGCGCCGCTTTGGAGAAGGCAATCCGTAAACCCCCCGGTGGACGCGCCCGCATCCAGGCAGATTCGGCTTTCTGTAATGGTTTGGAAGGATTGCAGTGCGGCTTCCAGCTTTAATCCGCCGCGGCTCACGTATTTCAGTTTTTCCTTCAGGCGTACCGTCGTTTCCGGATCGCACAGCGTCCCGGCTTTATCCACCACCTGCTCGTTAATCAGCACCTTGCCGGATAAGATGAGGCTTTGGGCCTGGGAGCGGGTTTCACACAGGCCTTGCTCCACCAGTAGCACATCCAGCCGGATTTTGGGGGCTTTTGAACCAGCCATAAGCGACATCAATATCCTTGTGTTCCAACAGGCCCATTATGCCATAAGCCGCGTGGCGTATCGCCAGGGGTTAATCTTTCAAGAGTTGGCCTTTAGTTTCCGGCGCTAGTGCCACGATGAAAATCGCCAGTACCAGTATATACGAAAGGCTAAGCGCCGCCTGGGCGTAGGAGCCGCCAAAAAACTGGATGAGTTGTCCGCTGAAAACCAGGCCAATGGCGGCTGCAATCCGGCCCAGGTTAAAGCAAAACCCGGTTCCGGTGGCGCGCAGTCGGGTGGGAAACAGCTCCGGGACATAAATGTAGCAGATGGCGATATTCATCCCGACAAAGACGCCGAGTGCGGCGCTCCATAGGTAGATGGCGTTGGAGAACTCACTGTTTAAACCAAACAAGCCAATGCTGGCCGCCAAGTACCCTGCGTTCGCAAGCACAACCGTCCAGCGTCGCCCAACCTGCTCTGCCAGATATCCCGCCCAGATGCACCCAAATACGGCGAACCCGCCAATCAACAGCATCGTGATGCTTTTTTCGCGGAAGGGGTCGGTGTTGGGCAGGAGCTGATGAATCCAAGTGGGGATCCAGAAGGTTGAAGCCCAATAGGCAATCAAAAGGGCACCTGTAAACGTACTGGCAACAAGCGTATTACGCAAATGGGTTCGTTTGAACAGATCGAAAAAGCCGGCCTCCACATGCGTCGCTTCGGCGGACTTGCGCTGTTGCTCCAGGGCTTGCCAGCGTTCCGGTTCTTCCACCCGGCGACGGATTACCATAATAATGAGCGCCGGCAGGGCTCCTAAAAAGAAGAGGTAACGCCAATTGGCAGTTCCCAGCAAGTATCCCATCCCCAGGCTCATCGCGCCCACGAGACAATACCCCGCCTGATAGGCTGTGGTGAGGAATCCCACGGCGCGGGTACGGTACTTCTCCGGCCAGGATTCGGCCAACAAGGTGGTTCCCACAATCAGCTCGCCGCCAATGCCTAGTGCCGTAATAAACCGGAATAGCGCCAGTTGTTCCCACGTTTGGGCAACGCCGCACAAGCCCGTAAAGAGGGCATAGATTAAAATGGACAGCGATAAGGCTTTAACCCGTCCGATCTTGTCGCCCAGGATGCCAAAGATCATGCCGCCTGCTGTCCAGCCCAAGAGAAATAGAACGCCGATGATGATGCCTTTTCCGCTGATGGCGACGACATCCTGCGTGCCTAAAAGCTCGGAGACAGCCGGTTTCAAGATCAATGTGAACAGGCTGGAGTCCAGGCCATCGAACATGCCGCCGGCATAACACACCAATAACACCACCCATTGGTACGGTGTAATCGCCTGGTACCATTTTTTCGGCAGGTTCTCCTCCGAAGCGGCTTGTTGGGCGATGGAAACGTTGCTCACGGCGAACCCCTCAATCATTAGACATCACGCATTTAACTTGTTTATTTCATTTTCTGGAATAAATCCAATATAAGGCAAGGGTTTGTTAAAAGAGGATACAGTTTTCCGCAAACCGATCAATTTTTCGGCATGTTTGCTTTTTAATAGGGGCATTGGAAGTCCGCCTACAGAATATGGAGAGTTTTCACAGATGTTACAGGCATTTTCCGGCCTGATTGGGATAGCAGGGTTACTCGGTCTTGCATATTTACTGTCCAACAACCGTAAAGCCATCAACTGGCGGCTGGTTGTCAACGGCTTGTTAATTCAACTGGTGATTGCCATCTTTGTGCTGAAGGTGCCGCTGGGCCAGGCGATGTTTGAGAAGTTGAGCGTGGGCATCACCAAGTTGCTCTCCTTCTCCGATGCGGGTGCGGCGTTTGTCTTTGGCCCGCTGGTGTCCCAGGCGGATCTGTCCCGCGTGTTCGGGCCGGCGGGAGGCTTTATCTTCGCATTTAAACTCATCCCCACCATTATCTTTGTGGCCGTGCTGGTGAGCCTGGCGTATCACCTGGGGATTATGCAGCGGGTTGTGCAGGGGTTTGCCTGGCTGGTTTCCAAGCTGATGGGAGCAAGCGGGGCGGAAGCCTTGTCCAATGCCTCCAGCATTTTTGTGGGGCAGGTAGAAGCCCAGCTGATGATTAAACCCTACGTTGGCGCGATGACCAACTCCGAACTATTGGCCGTGATGGCCGGCAGCATGGCATGTATTGCCGGCGGCGTCATGGCGGTTTACATCCAGATGGGTATCCCTGCCTCTTACCTGTTGACGGCGAGCTTGATGGCCGCCCCGGGCGCGCTTGTCGTGGCAAAAATCGTCTACCCGGAAACCGAGGAATCCCAAACCCAAGGAACCGTGAAGCTGGATGTTCCACGGCAATCCGTTAACCTGCTGGATGCAGCAGCCCATGGCGCGTCCGATGGTTTCCGTATTGGCTTACAAGTTGTTGCGATGCTCATCGGCTTTATTGCCTTGATTTCCATGGTGGATTGGGTGATTGGCGAAGGTGGCGTGCTTCTAGCGCAAACCGGCCTGGATCTGTCCTTCATCGGCTTGGATTTGGAACATTTGGGCTTGCGGAGTATCTTAGGCACGGTGTTTTCCGGTGTGGCTTTGGCCCTGGGCGTTCCGTGGGATGATGCCGGGTTTGTCGGCAGCCTGATGGGAACCAAGCTGGTCATTAACGAGTTTGTGGCTTATTCCGACCTGACGAATATGATGAAGCAGGCCTCCGTGGCTTCGGAAACATTGGCGCCCATTAGCCCCAAATCCTTAGCCATTGCAACGTTTGCCCTCTGCGGGTTTGCCAACCTGGGTTCCATCGCTATCCAAATTGGCGGCATCGGCGAAATTGCGCCTAATCGCAAAGCCGACTTGGCCCGGCTGGGATTGAAAGCCCTCCTCTGCGGAACCATGGCTTCTTACATCTCCAGCGCCATCGCCGGGATCCTGGTTTCGATTTAGTGCAAAACAGCCGCAGATGATATAAAGCCCAGGCGGAACTGTATATTACAGAAAAAGCTCTACTTTTAAATGGACAAGGCATTCGTTCTTAGCGCTTTAAGTGCTAAGAACAATTGAGCTTAAGGGGTTTTGACGCGCTTTTATTTAATGAATTCTGCCTTTCGGCTTAATAGTCCTCATTAGGAAGGAAATTCGGGATTTCTCGCTTTAAAAACTCTTCAAACAGTGGAACCGTAAAGGAGGTATCCCCATGTGCTGGGCTGTAAATCATCCCCTTGGCAATCAGGTTGCTTCGGATGGGGGCTACTGCGTTCACCGGCTTTCCTAGTCTATCAGCAATATCTCCAGATCTCTGCGGTTCGCTGCCTAGGTCAGCAAGTGCGCGAACATACTTCTTTTCCATCGGTGTCAATCGGTCGAGGCGTACTCTAAAGAAGCTTTCGTCTAATCGCTCTATTGAGCGCCGGGTTGCTTCATGAATTACATCTATTGTAATGGGCGAGCCTTGTGCCAAGTTCCAAGCTTGATAACCCCACTCTTGCAAGAAATATGGATAACCCTGGGTTTGGCGATATATTTCCTCTAGCGCTTCTTCAGTGTATTCAACCCCCATTTCTTTTACAGGCTGCTGAAGGGCCGTTTTTGCATCGGTTAGGTTTAATGCACCCACTTTAGGGTAGGCAAAAAGCCGCTCTGCGTAAGATTTTGAATTTCCAGCTTTGCCAACTAACTGTGGTAGACCAGCCCCAATGATGATAAGGGGCAGTGATTTTTGAGAAACACGATGCATCGCCATAATAAAAGCGCTCAGTTCTTTTTCCTCAACATACTGAAGCTCATCAATGATTATCGCAATCGCAGTGCCTCTGTCTTTAGCCGCGGCTCCAAGGGCTACAAAAAGGTCAGCCAAGTCCATTTCCAGATCGCCGCTATCGGCAATTCCTATTTCTGGATCAAATGACCATTCAATTTCAGCAAAGCTTGCTTTAAAAGAACTAATAAAGCTCTTTAGGACACGAAACCCTTTTTTTACCTGCTCACTTGCCATTTGCCCGTAGTCGAGCTGCAATAAAATCCGCCGCAACTGTGGAATCAATAATTCAGAAAGAGACTTTTTCTGCCGGCTTTCATGCATTTCAATGTAAGCGACTTTATACCCATTACTTTCTGCTAACTCTTGTATTTCGTTCAGCAGAACAGTTTTTCCTACGCCCCGAAGCCCTACCAGTATTGAGCTTTTCTCTGAACGACCGTTTTTAACTCGCTCAAGGGCAACTAATGCGCTTGTTAGAATATGTTCCCGTCCTGCAAGCTCAGGGGGACGTGTCCCTGCCCCAGGAGAATAAGGATTCTTTCCAATATCCATATGTTACGCCCATTAGGAAATTTATATAAGTTACTATAGTTTATCATGGTTTATCTTGTATTGCATAAACTAGGTTAACTTTCTTAAGTATGAGAAGTTTGCAAGCTTTTGGTATTTTTTTGACCGAAGTCTATAAAATCCATGAAAGTTATTATAGTTTAACCTGGTTTATGAAATTTAGGATAAACTAGGATAAGCTTCCTATAAAAACGCTAATTTTGATCTTCGAAACAAATCCTTGAAGACAGTTAAGACGGCTCCGAATGGTGGTGGAGGCAATTTGGTTTATGCTTGAGTTTAATTTACAACCTCTTAACTTCCAGTATAATTAGAACTCATCCGGTAATTCTCTTCAGAATCAGAACGGCAGAAGCGAGTTGCCAAAAGGCTTCATAGAACTTGGCATATCGTTCATAGCGGATTTCCAATTTTCTAAATTTTCCCATCCAGGCAAACGTCCGTTCGA
>CALAJO010000162.1 GCA_937922745.1 uncultured cyanobacterium | reverse complement strand
TCCTGCCCTGCACCGCCCCTGAACTATTGAATTATGCTAAAAAGTTGTTGAGGCTGAAGGTGAAAGGGTTGGGACCGCGTTTGGCAAGGAGGTCGAGTTCGTAAAGGCTCACTTTGCCGTTTGCGACGCGATCGACCCGGGGATCCTTCGCTTCGGCCAGTGTGGCCAGGTTGGTAAAAAAAGCGCGAATATCCGCGTTCTGGCTGTTCTCTGCTACGGCCCGCAGCTGGTTGGCATCCATCTCCGCCGGCTGGGAGAAGCCGAAGTAAGCCTTCATGGCGTCTTCCACCTGCCCGCGCGTGACGGGCTTGAAGTGGAAAAGGTTGTTCTGCGGCTGAAAACCACCCAGATTTCCACCCGGATTAAACAGACTCATGGAACTGCCCTGCCATCTCTTCGCTATCGAAAGATATAATATATATGTAATTAAAAATTCCTGGCGCGCAAAATTGCCAGGGCAAAGATTAACAGTTCGTTAATCCTGTTCAGATTTGGGAAAATCTTGATTCTCAGTATCAATTGTCATCAAATCGATTTAGGCTCCAAAGCCTGCAAAATCCGTGAGAATAAGTGAGGAAATTCAAATTTCCTTTTGTCATTCAACCAGTAATGCCAGTTGTTGAAGGACGTCAAGCCGTTTTTGGGGAAGGGTTTCCGGGCTCGCGAGATACCAATAGCCAACCAATGCTTCAAACCCGGTGGCTTTGCGATAGGCGTTCTGCTGGTTGCGGCGGTGGCTGGTAACGGGCATGTTTTGCGCCCGGCGCACAATGTCCAGCTCGGTCTCGTTCAAGCCCGGCAAAAGCGCTTCGAGCAGGCCGGCCTGGGTATCGGCCTTGGCCCGTTCAATCGTATAGCGATGCAGCGCGGCGGATTTATCGTGGTGCAGGATGGCTTCCTCGCGGATCCAGAGTTCATAAACGGCATCGCCAAGGTGGGCCAAGGCCCTAGGGTGCGGTAGTGGTTGCGATGGGTTCATAATGCCATGCCGCGGGGGCATCCTTGCGATCTTTGACGATAATGCCCAGCGAGGCCAGTTGATCCCGAATCTGATCGGACAGGGGCCAATTTTTGTTTTGCCGGGCCTGCACGCGAAGCGCCAGAATCGCCTCGACCATCTGTTCCGGGTTTCCATCGATATCCACCATATTGGCGTTGGGATCCAGATCCAGCAGCATGCGCCGCAACGCGTCCTTTGCAAACTGCATATCCGGCCCGGCCTGGGCCTGGAGAAAGTCAAAACCCAACAGATCCGATAGAAGCAAAAACGCACCCAGAGGCGTCAGCGCATCCGGTTCGGGCTGCTGGATCGTCTCACCAGGCTTGGGGTTGGCCTGGGTCAGTAAATCATTGAGCGCGGCAAGGGCTTGAGCCGTGTTCATATCATCCTGCATGGCGGCCAAAAAGCCCAGGGCGGCGCGCTCCCATTCTGCCAAGGCATTGCCGCACAGTTCGGGCTGGGCCAGTAATTCTTTAACACGTCTTTCAACCGGTTGTGTTAACTTCGCCGGCGATGCCTGCATATCCTTGAGGAGCTGAGTGACATTCTGCGTCATCTTGCGAACCCGGTTTTCTGCGCCTGTCATCGCTTCATCCGAAAAGTCCACCGGGCTGCGGTAATGATGGGTCAGGATGAAATAGCGGATCGTATTGGCGTCATAACGGGCCAAAAGCTTCTCTATCGTGGAGAAATTCCCCAGGGACTTCGACATCTTCTCCCCGCTGACGTTGACGAAGCCATTGTGCATCCACAGTTTAACAAACGGCTCTTTACCCGTAAATGCCTCGCTCTGGGCAATTTCATTCTGGTGATGGGGGAAGATCAGATCCATCCCGCCGGCATGGATGTCCAATTGTTCACCCAGAATCTGGTAACTCATCGTGGAGCATTCGATATGCCAGCCCGGCCTGCCGTATCCCCACGGGGAAGGCCATACCAGCGGCTCACCTTCTGTCGCCCCTTTCCACAGGGCAAAGTCCAGGGGATTTTCCTTTTCCGGATCGATGTCCACGCGCGCGCCGGACTGCAAGTCCTCCAGGTTCTGGTGGCACAGGTTGCCGTAGTTGGCTTTGCGCGACGTGCGGTAGTACACGGAGCCGGAAGGCGTGGGATAGGCCATGCCTTTCTCAACCAGGGCCGCGATCATGTCCACCATCCGAGGGGCGTATTCTGTTGCCTTTGGCTCATGGGTCGGAGGGAGGACATTGAGACGCGCCATGACATGATGAAACCGCTGGGTAAAACGCTGTGCCAGTGCCAAAGGATCTTCCCCGTTGTCTCGTGCGCGATTCAAAATCTTGTCGTCCACATCCGTAACGTTGCGCGTGTAATTTACGGTGTAGCCCATAAAGGTCAGGAAGCGGTACAGGATGTCCCAGGTGATGTAACAGCGGGCATGGCCCAAGTGGGCTTCATCGTAAACCGTGGGGCCGCAAACATATAGCTTGACGTGTGCGGCATCCATCGGCTCAAAGCGTTCCGCTTGCCGGGAGAGTGTGTTATAGAGCTTAATCTCGGGCTTCATACCCCATCCTAACCATCCAGAATCGATACACGCATCATCATATCATCAAGGTTCCTCCATGGGCATGGCAATTCCTCGCCCCTTTCTTTTTTCATGGAGATAGATATTTGTAATCGTACGCTTGGAATGGACTGATGAGAATTGCCTTGAACCCTACCCGATATAACCCGCACCGAAATGTTGCTGCTAACCGGTTCCAATCGGTTCATACAACGCCCAATCCTGAAGCAGATTACATAGAGAAGCTGTATGCGTTCTTTACAGAAGTCATCCAGCCTGGAACAATTCATTTCGTCGGATTGCGGGTATCTACCGGCATTTTGAGGCGGAAATACCCACCCCTGAACTCATTGCGCAACGGCTTACGATTTTAACCGCCAACTTCTTCACCATGACGGAAACCTTGCATAACGCGGGCGTTCGAGCGCAAGACTTTTTAGTGAGTACGGATGACCAGAAAACAATATCAATTAACCGTTTTGAAGAGACGACCGGCATTGCTTATCCCGAGGTTGAAGAATTTTATAAAGCCAGTATGCGTTATCGGCAGCAGCTCAAGTCCCAGCCCCCATCCATTTGGCCAGAAGAATTGAAGGATCTCATGATGGACGTGGCCGCCACAATGCTGAGATATGATTTTGTACAGGCCGAAGTGCGTGAAAAAGGCGTTGCCCCCACTCCCTTAGGCTCTACGCAGCATGAACTGGCCAGGCGCTTAATCTGCCGGGAGAAGATGGAGGAACATCGGACGTAAGCCAGGCGCTCGTCCTGGCAGGTGTATTTAAGATAGTTCTTTATTATTTTAATTTTAATACTTACTATACAGGAAGAATATAATGATTATTTCAAACCACGTCCAATTAAAGCGTCCAGGGGTACAGCACGGTTCTTTTCAGTTCTCGGGCCAATTAACGCCACAGCAAAAGCTGAGAAATTTTTTGTTACAGAGCCAAGCAGCTTATATGCCCGACTTAATGAGATCGCTATCCGCCGGGTATGCGACCCTGGGGATTGCAGTGCCCAATGAGGAGACTGCGCTAGATTTGACCCAGAAATTGATTGAGCAGTTTTTAACCCATGTCACCAACATGCGGGAGGCAGGCGTTACAAGAGAAACATTTTTCTCGAACCGGCAAGGGCCTGCTGAGACAATCATAGACGATTATCTGGAACAAACCGGGTTGGGATATCCCGAATGTCGAGAGTATTTTGAATGTGGGTTAGCATTGGCAGATCATCTTAATAGAAGAGGAAACCGGCCGTTGTCGGCAGAATTAGGCACTTTCCTGGTGTTAATCGCCTTCAAATTATCCAATTACCAGTTGATCCTCCAGGAAGTTGCCAGCGGGCGGTTACCTGAGCGGGAGACATATCAGCACCGTATGGCGAAAAAACTGCTTGAACGCAGAGTCCGTTAAATGGATACAAAGCAGATGATGATGAGGCCGATTCGTCCCTGAAGCTGGCAGTTGTGCGGCATTATAAAAGGAAAAGCCGAACCTGGTAACAGGCCCGGCCTCGCGCAAGAGAGGACTGCAGTGAAGGATAGCGACAGGCTCTCTCCCGCATTTGTAAGTTTTGTCGGAGATGAGACTCCCGTTAGCCTAACCCATAACCGGGCAGGACAAATTAAACTTCGTTCTCATTTTTCGCCATACCTCCGTACTAATCCTTTCTGCTGTTGACAATCGACCAGGGTATTGTAAGTGGGTTACGGCAATGGGAAAAAAGCTTTTCTATCTGTGTTATCCTGCATGCCAAGGGCAAAAGCGAAAGACGCAACAAATGGGGTTGAGGTGATTTCATGTCGTATATGAGCATCCCCACCTTTATGCCGTATACTGCCTATTATCAACCGGCTCCGCGTTTCTGGCGGGAGCCGATGATGGCTTACGGCGTCCCGGCAACACAGCAGGTCGTACCCTCTGTCGCGCCATCGCAATTGCAATGGATTGATGCCGAGCAACTAAAAAATCGGGGGAACGAACTGCGTAAAAGTGGGATGTACAAGCAGGCGCAAGCGTCCTACGAAGCGGCCATACGGGTAAACCCCCACTATACGGATGCGTATTACAACCTGGCCCAGTTGCATGTACTCACCGGCAACCTGCCTGCCGGGATTAAGACCCTGGTGGATTTGTTGCATGTGGACGCCAATGACCACGATGCCCGCGTGGTATTGGGAGAATACCTGGAAAAAACCGGAAATACCCAGGAAGCCAAGAAACGATATATGGAGGTCTTGTCCGTCAAGCCGGACTTTGATCCCGCGCGGCGGCGACTGAATTACCTGCTTTACAAGGATCAGGAAAAGTTTTACCCGGATACGGCGCATTTATTGCTTCAAACGCAAAACCGGGAGGTGATTTACAAGGCCCGTGAACTGCTGGCGCAATATTACACCATCCACCGGCCCAACCCGGTATTAAAGAAGCTCTCCCAGGAAATTCCCATCTTCTTCGAAGATACCCAGGTCATCAACGAGTCCGCCAACCTGGCAGAATATGATGCTTACAAGCACGCCATCCGCATTCAGCCGCAGATGCTGTTTTCCGTGCCCAACGTGGTTGGCGCGTACCTGGCGCACGAGCTGATCCATGCCCTGGATCAGGATCCGGTTACATCCGTATTGGAAGAGCAGGATTCCTACCGGGATCTGGCCCACTTCTGGGGGATTTACCAGGGAGCGGACAACGATCCGAACCTGGATCGGGCGCTGGCGCTATACCAGAAAAGTTTCGACAGCCTGGATCAGGAAGTGCGACGCGTCTATACCATCCAGGATCCCGGTGTGAAGGAAAAATCCCCGGGGCATGGCTTGCCGGCGAACAGTCCGCTGACCATTGCATCGCAATACCATGATTCCCAACATGCGGTGAATAATCGTGAGCGTTTACGCCGATTGCTCGCCTACAGCAGCGGCATACAATTATGAACACTATATAATTTACCACTTCAATTATAGATGATTGCTATGTAAAATCATCTTTAATTGGGTTTTAAAGGTAAACGATGAGTAAGAAAAGTAATGGTTCAAAACCTTGGAGAGAATTTGAACTATTAGTTAGAACTCATCCGGTAATTCTCTTCAGAATCAGAACGGCAGAAGCGAGTTGCCAAAAGGCTTCATAGAACTTGGCATATCGTTCATAGCGGATTTCCAATTTTCTAAATTTTCCCATCCAGGCAAACGTCCGTTCG
>CALAJO010000161.1 GCA_937922745.1 uncultured cyanobacterium | reverse complement strand
GCTAAAGCATCGATTATTCACAAAAGCGGGAGTTGCCAATGGATAAACATCAACCTCTGATTTCCATTATTATGCCGGCATATAATGCAGGGCCATATATTCATGCCGCCGTTTCCTCCGTTCTCCGGCAGACGGAGACGCGGTGGGAGCTGATCGTCATTGATGACGCGTCGACAGATGACACACAGGAGCAAGTGGCCCGGTTTAGCGATAGCAGAATCCATTATCGGCGGGTCGAGCGAATTGGATCGCCCGCGGGGGTAAGAAACGCAGGGTTGAGTATGGCCGGTGGAAAATATATCGCGTTTTTAGATGCGGATGACTGCTATTACCCGGATGCGCTGAAAACCCTGAAGGAAGCCATGGAAGCCGATCCTTACCTTAATGCGGTCCATGGGTTCCGTACCCATATTGATGAAAACGGGCGGGCTCTATCCACTCATCAGCGATTGACCCAACATTCCGGCGCATACGGGTTGCCCGTGGGTTACGAAAACAGTTGGCACAACCTGCTGATGGGATATATCGTCTGCACCTTGCCGTGTTATCTCATCCGCCGGGAGACGGTTGAACGGATAGGCCAGTTTGATGAGGAACTTTGTGGGCCGGAAGATTGGGACTTTATTATGCGCCTTTTTCTGGAAGGACATGATCAAATCAAGGCAATTCCAGCCTATATCTATCAGTACCGGATGCATCTGGGAAGCCTCAGCAAGGCGCCACAAAAGTTGGATCGGCTGATTAAAAGTCATCTTATCATTATGAGTCGGATTTTCTCCAATCCCAAGCTGCCTTCTCATTTAAAGGCATACCGTTCCAAGGCTACACTGGAAGGATACTATTACCTGGCGCGAGAATGGCTGATTCTGGAGCGTCCGGATATCACTCGCGATATTCTGTTTATGGCGATTGAAAACCGAAATATTTGTCTGCAAGACTGGTTCCAGCGTGCGCCACAACTTATTGCCAGAACCTACCTGCCTTACCAAGTCAGCCAGCATCTGATACAGGTTCGTCAATGGGTAAGGCTACTCCTCAATGATCTGCGATTTTCCAATGCACCTCGACGTTGGGAGACCAAAGCATCCCCTAATTAGCCATCTGACCCGGTTGCTTGTAGATACCTGCTCGATCCGCCCTGGCAGACAGATCTTCTAAAATATTTGCAATGCACTTACATAGGAGATTGAGCAATGCTGATTGGTGTTTCTTCCGGGTATATCCCGCTGAGAACGTTGCAACGGCCTGGCCGAACCATAAATGCAAATAGTATGTGGCAGCAAGACTTGTTGAGCCAGCCGGTGGTCAATTCTCCCGTGAATACCCGACAGCCGTTTTATCCCCAGCAACCCCTGCCAGGCTTGCAAGGTTCCAATCGTTTTAAAGACGCGTATAGCGACCGGGCTGCCGCATTGGCCGCGGCAAACAGGGAGCGCGCAGAAGCCGCAAGGGCGGCAGATGAAGCTGCCAGGGCAAGGGATGAAGCCGATAGGGCAAGGGCGGCCAGGGCAGAGGCTATTGCTGCGCAACGGGATGCGGCAGCCTTAAATTCGCAAGAGCAGACCTATCGATCTCAGGCGGACAGTGCCTGGAATGCGGCACGCTCTGCTTAAACAAATTCAATGGCAATTTTGGAATCAAACTCGTTTTTATATTAATAGAATTGCTTAAAGTCTAGCGCAGACCGGGGCGAGCCACACCGTTTGAGCGCTTTATAGTTTGTGTGTGTCTCATTATTCATGCCCGGTCTGTTAAGTAACAATAGCTAACCGCCTCAGATACTTCTAAGGCGGTTAGACGTTTTTATACTGCCTTTTTTAATTTCTGGCCAGAATCGAAAGCCGATCCATTTTTTCCTGAAGCGGCTTAATGATTCGCTCCTTTCTAATCATTTCCAGGTCTAGTGTAGCCGTACCATCTTCCATTTCAAGGATATGATGGGGTTCATAACCGTACTGTATCAATCTTTCCTTGTCTGTCATCGCCAATAGCTTTTCAGTTGAAGACATTCGCAATCGCCCTTTATTTTGTAATTGCCCGCCCAAGTCAATTTATGCGCTTTATGTTAGGCCAGCAAAACCTGGTTTTGTATTACCCACTTTGGTAATTTCTCATGAGCGAGAACGGTTTTGAGCGATATAGAAGGTGTATAGGGTCTGGACCATAATATAACTGTCTTGACAATAACGTTAATTGTATCCCTCTTTGATTTGTCAGTATTTTCGACTGGGAAGGCGGTTATTGTGACCTGCTTCGTAGATGAGTTTGGGTAGTACTATCAATGGTGTTTCGTATTGAATAGCATGCTAGAGGCTGCTTTTAAAGCACACTCAGAATATTGGCCTCCGGCACGCTGTCCAGCACGTGGACATATCCCATTTCATCGTACGGCAGCACAAGGCGATACTCTCCGGGATTGACCATTTTCTTGTCCGTTTGCATGATATCCAGAATTTCGCTTTTGGTGTAAGGCACAGGTGACTCGACCGGCAAATTGTACCGCTCCAGCAAGCCCACGAGGGTGTTCACACTCTCCGTTGGGATGGCATTTTGTAAGGCCGCCAGGCAAAATGCTTTAACCATGCCTATGGATACCGCCTCGCCATGGTTAATGGCCCCTTGTGATAAGGTTTCGTAGGCATGGGCAAATGTGTGTCCCAGGTTCAGGATTTCCCTTACGCCGAACCGTTCCTGCGGATCGGCCTGGACTACGGCGGCCTTCAGCTCGCAGCACCGGATGACCAGCGTGTCCATTGCCAGTTCATGGGGGCCTTCCGCCTGGAGGAGCATCGACATGATGGATGGGCCTGGGGCCGCTTGCGGAATGGATTTTTCGATGCAGCCATACTTGATGACTTCCGCCATCCCGCCCGCCAACTCCCGTTTGGGCAAGGAGTCCAACGTATACGTGTCAATCAGCACCGCATGCGGGTGGTAAAATGCGCCGATCATATTTTTCAGGCTTTTCCAGTTGACCGCAACCTTCCCACCGACTGAGGCATCCACCTGGGCCAGAAGCGTTGTGGGCACTTGCACAAACGGTACGCCCCGAAGGTAAGTCGCGGCAAAAAAGCCGGTAATGTCCCCCACAATGCCGCCGCCTAATGCCAGGATCAAATCCTTGCGTTTTAAGACCGCTGCGAGGGCCTCATCATACAGCATCGTGATGCTGTCCAGGGTTTTGGCTTGCTCTCCGGCAGGCAGTAGGGCATGGTAAGTTTCCAGGCCTGCCTTTTCCAGCGCGCGACGCACCAAATTGAGATAAATGGGCGCCACGTTCTCATCCGTGACAATGAAAACCTTGCGCGTGTCCGGCAATGTTTCCAGCAGAATATCCCCAAGACGGGAAAGCAGTCGCTCCCCGGCGATGATGGGATAGGCATGGGCTGCTTCGGTTATTGTGACTGTTGTTCGCGTATCCATGCCACAATTTCCTTTACCACTTCTTCCGAAGGGCGATGTCCGGTTTCAACCGTAAAATCCGCCTTGAGGTAGTAGGGCTCTCGCGTTTTAAACCGGCGTCTGAAGCGTTCCTCTGCATTGGGGACGTTTAACAGGGGTCTGTCCTTGGCGCTGAAGATGGTGCGTTCGAACAAGACCTCCAACGGCGCTTTCAGATAAATCAGCAGGCCGGAGCGCTGGGCCGTATAGAAAGTTTCCAGCCGGGTTAACGTTCCGCCTCCGGTAGACACGATCATTTTTGACTTTTGGGACATTCGTTCAATCAGCTTTTCCTCTTCCTGCCGGAAGGCCGTTTCGCCAACCGCCTCGAATATTTCAGACATGCGCTTCTGGAACTTCTTTTCCAGGTACTTATCGGTATCCACAAACTGGTAGCCCAGCGAGAAGGCGAGCTTCTTGCCAATGGTGGATTTCCCGGCACCCATGTAGCCGATTAAATAGATAAGGTTGTTTTTGCGGTTACCCATTGAAGTGTGCCGTGACCCTTTATTCCAGCATTCCGGTTTTCGGGCCGGACGGCAACGGCTCCATAGGTTGGCTCAGGGGTTGGCGCTTGTCGCTGAACTGGTTAAAAACCGGCTGCTGCGCAGGCATGATCAGCTGGGTTGGTTTGTTTGTCTGGATGACCTTTAATCGCAAGGCATCCAGATGGCTTTGCACTTGGTTCTTCTGGAGCAGATCGTCCGTTAACGCAATAAACTGTTCATAGGCCGCAACCGCTTTTTCCCATGTTTGAGTCGCCTCGTAGGATTTACCGAGGTAGAGAAAACTGTCCGCCATTTTCGGATCCATCTGGATTGCCTTTTCGTACTCGGCGATAGATTCCTCGAATTTACCCATATTAAACAGGATGTAGCCCATGCTGTCCAAGGCGTTCGGGTTGTTTGGCTCCAGCTCCAGCGACTTTTTCACGGCATCGTATCCGGCCGGAAATTCCCCCAGCTTGGCCAGGCTATAGCCCAGGTTGTTCCAGGCCTCTGCGGAATCCGGAGACAGTTGCAACGTCTTTTCGCTGTAGACACGGGTTAAATGGTATTGCCCCAAGCGCGCATAAAGCACTCCTAAACGGAAGAAATAGCCGGATGGCACCATCTCCTCATTCGGAGCCAGTTTCTCTTCCATTACCTGGATGGCCTGTTGCAGGTTTCCCTTTTTCTCATGGACAAGGGAAACGTGGTAATTCAGCAGCAGTTGAGAGAGCGGATCTGAAAACTGGCTTTTCATGGTGCCATACACCGCAAGGGCTTCCTCAAAACGCCCCTGCAAACGCAAAAATTCTCCGTAGGTTAACCCGTACTCAATATCGTCGGGGTTCAGTCGGTAGGCTTTCTCGATGAGATTGGTGGAAATGTCCAGGCCACCATAACGCGCCAGTTGCAAGGCAGATTGATAATAGAGACTGGTCGCCATTCGGGCCTGTTGCTGCTTCATATTCGGCACGGCCAAGAAGGCTTGGGCTGGTAGCGCCTGGCTTAAAAGCAAGCCTCCCAAAACCAGGCCGGTAAACATCTGTTTTCGCATCGATCCAAGCAGCATCATGGGCAAAATCTTCTCTTGAAATTTCATCACCCTATTCTACCGAAAAACCGATCTAATGAAAAAAGAAATCTCAATTCCCCTGCGCTTTTTTCCGCAAAATCATCATATGCCGATCTTCGTACAGTTTGATATACGATCCGTCTGCGGCCAGGTATCGCGTTAAGGGCCAGGTCTTCTTGAGGAGGATGGTATTGATCTGCCATTTCCTGAGAAAGCCTTCCCAATTGCTGATCATGGAATTGGCCTCGTGCTGCTCCTGCACAAACTGGCCGCCATAAAAGTCAAACCGGGTATCGATAAACACCTTTTGGTTAGGATAGTAATAAATCATGCAACTGCCGGTGTCAGAGTCGTTCAACAGCTTATCGTCCGGGCGCTTGAGCTTCTGGTAGGCATTAATCCCTTTGAGTACCCTGACACACTGTCCCGGCCGGATTTTTGGGAAAAACTGGGGGGCGGCAAGGTAGGCTGCCATGGCAACGAACAACATGGAAACAATCACCGGCCGGAAAGCGTTAAAACCCGACAAAATCCCATCCATTGCCCGATGGCGATCACGAATTTCGTCCCAGGCATGTGCCAGCGCCTTGGGAAGGATGAGGACGAAATACAGGCACGTCCACACCACAAACCGCTGGACGAAGAGGGTATTGACCATAAAAAAGAAGAGCAGGGCCAAGTCTTGCGCTGCATAAACTTTCCGGGTACGGGTCAGCAGCATAACGGCAACGGCCACGTTCACCAGGAAAAACTGGAACGGCAGCCCGTGAAAGTTGGGCGATTGCAGTTCGATAATCTTGTCGTTTAAAAACCCCTGCGAGGACAGATCGGCCAGGTAGGTGTAGATCCCAATACCGTATGGGTTCAGCAGGCTGGCGCCAAAAGCCGTGGCTGCCAGCAAGGCGTACCGGGTAAAGGGCAGAGGCTGTCCTTCCAGCTCCGGGCGTTGTGGTGTAAACCGATACCATCCCCAGCGTTCGACTTGATCACCGACGGCCATCATGAGCAGGGCGAAAAAGCCCAGCACAACCCCGGTATGCGTATTTCCCCAAAGGGCATAAATTGGGATTAAGGTAAAAGCTACGGCTTTAAACGACGTTTTACCCTGCCTGTGGCGATGGATGATGATATGCTGCACCAGCATAATTACCGTTGAGATAATCAATGGCCTGAGGCTGACGTTTACAGTGGCAGTTAGTATTGCAATTGAGCAAACAAACAGCGTAAACAGCAACGGGATATTCTGTCTTTTCCCTGTATAAAGAGGATAACCAACATAAAGCAGCACAACAGAGGCGATAAAGACCCGCATTAACCCCTGCAATCCAAAAAATTGATGCCCCAGGGACACCATGACTTCAAACAGCCATTGATAGAGAACCCATGGCCGCTCTGCGTTAGACCAGGAGAAAACATCTGTCGTGGGGAGATAGCCCAGCCTTAAGATGACGTCGCCTGTCCTTACCAGCCAACCAAAGTCGAACGTAAAGGCATTGCGGCTCATCGCCATGGTGTAGAGCGACAACGCCAGGCCAAACAGGACGCATAACCCCAGGTACATTATCCAGCGGGCTATCTTTCGGGAAAGATTCGGCTTTTCATCAAACTCATGCTGCTGAATCGCTTCTTCCGTAATCATGCCGTCCACTCTTGTTTATTCTCTCTTTCCTTTACCATATCATAGGATGGGGTCATTCAGCGGAGCGCCGTCTCCTTCATCCGGTTTATCTTCTCCATTTTCTTCAAGCGTTTTGTTTTGAGCTGCATTGTGATGTCATCGCCTTTAACCTCCCTCGATTCCTTGCCGATCAAAGCCATTTCCGTGGAGATGGCTGCGTATCCGCAAACTGCCGGGATACAGGAATTATCCAGCGCCATGCTCGATTTTGGGTTTGCCCTGGTAGTAGACGATGATGGCAAAGTGGCAGGGGCAATGACCTCCCTGAAGTCCCTGAACAGTGCAGAAGTTGCCATCCAGTTACCCGAAACATTGCCGCATGCCGGCACGGTATCTCACGCCCGGCATCTCTTTGAAGCGAATCCGCGACTTAACTGGATTCCCTTGTTGGACGAAACTGGCTGTTACATCGGTCTATGCGCCAGCCGCGCAGAATGGATCAAGCTGTTGGAGAGCCAGGTAACCCTACCCCGGATTGGGGGCCTTTCGACGCCCTTGGGGGTTTACCTTTCCACAGGGGTTTATACGGCAGGTGCGGGCTGGCCAGGATTATTGGCAACCGGGATCTTGTTCGGCCTGTTGATTTTTTTCGCCAACCTGGCCGTGCAGTTGGCTTTGTTTTACCTGCCCCTGCCGCAGCAGTTGGGCTTGGTAACTTATGGAACGCTGGTCTTTACCATCCTGCTTTTATTGATTCGCTTATCCCCCCTATCCGGCCTGCATGCCGCAGAACACCAAACCATTGTTGTGATGGAAAAGGGCTTGCCCTTGACGGCGGATAACGTTAAGGCGCAGTCGAAAGAGCATCACCGCTGCGGGACAAACCTAATGGTATTTTTCTTCGGGATTGAGCTGGCGTACTGGATAGCCATTAGTTTTGAGCCCTGGCCTTTGGGTATCGCCATGGCGCTCGTTTGTCTGGTGGTATTTTTCAAGGGCTGGCTGAAAATTGGGATTGTGTTGCAGCGAATTTTTACCACCAAGCCGCCTACCCCGGCACAAATTGAGAATGCCATCGCTGCCGGCGAGCAACTAATCCGTCGCTATGCCAACAAACCGCACGCCCCGGCAGGAATCTGGCAACGCCTGTGGCACTCCGGCTTTGTGGTCATTGGGATTGGCTTTTATTTAACCTTGCAACTGCTACAGCAAATAGCGGAATTGCTTGTCGCGCAGATGTAAGTGGGATATCGTGTAAAATAGTAATACTTTATCCTGAAATGAGAAGGGGACTTTCCCACTGATGAAACAAATAATCACAATTCTCGTTATCATCGGCCTCGTCGTCTGGGGTAGCCAAGCCATCCCGAACTTCGACAGTTATATGCTGATGGTGGGCCTTATCAGCGTTCTGGTCATTGCACACGAGCTGGGTCACTTCGCTGTCGCCAAAAAAGTTGGCGTTAAAGTGGAGCGCTTTGGTTTTGGGCTTCCCATTGGGCCTACCCTGCTGGAAAAGAAAATCGGGGAAACGACCTTCTGTCTTCACCCTGTATTACTTGGCGGTTATGTTTCCTTCCCGGATGATGATCCCTCCTCCGACGTACCTGAAAACTCCCCGCGCCGCTTTGAGAACAAGCCGGTGCATCAGCGGGCCGCCATTGCCATTGCCGGTGTGACGGTCAATTTTATTTTGGGCTACCTGATTATGGTCTTTGTGATTGCCAAATGGGGTTATCCTGGCGATTACCACATTAAAATCCAGGAAATTCTCTCGAATCAATCCCCGGCTGCGGCCGCAGGCCTGCAAAACGGCGATCTCTTCCTGAAAATTAACAACGAAGAAGTTCTTAACCCGGATAAATTTGTGCAGACCTTGCAGGAAAACAAGGGCAAACCGGTTGATCTATTGGTGGAGCGCAACAACCGCCAACAGGCTGTGACTATCGTTCCTAATAATGAAGGGAAAATAGATGTTGCGCTAGGGCTTCACCATAAGTACGAGCCGGTTCGTAACCCGCTGGAAGTGGTAACAAAGGCTTACACCTTCCTACAGGAAAAAATGATTATGAACTTCCAGGCCATGGGCGAGATTTTTACCGGCAAGCGCAGCGGCAAGGAGGTTTCCGGCCCGGTCGGCATCATCAAGCAAGGCGGCCAGATGATCCAGGTCTTCGGTATCTCAGAGGGGCTGGTGATCACGGCGCTGATTAGCGTTATCCTTGCCGTTATGAACATCCTGCCGATCCCGATGCTGGATGGCGGGCACCTGCTGTTTATGGCCATTGAGGTGCTAAAGGGCAAACCGATGAAGAAGGAAATGCAGGAGAAGATGATCCAGGCCTGCTTCGTCGCCCTTATCGGCCTGATGTGCGTGATTATGTGGAACGACATCAACACATACATCCTGGGCAAATAAGCTTCATCCGATTCGAAGTCTGAAAGAATCCCCGGTTGAACTGACCGGGGATTTTTTATGGCTTGGCGAGGAGTTGTCTTCAATGCCCGGAATCGATAAAGTGTATGGAAGCAGTGTTGAATCGGGATGGTCCATGCAAGGTTTTGTCCAATCCGCCAGGGACTTTATACGCCAGATTTTGGCGAAATTATGGGAGGATGAGTGCTTTGAGATGGCCTCATCTATTGCCTTTCACCTGGTATTATCCATCTTTCCCACGCTTATCTTCTTTATCAGTCTGTTCGGCATTTTCGGCAGCTCCCCGGAGATGATGCAGAATATCCTGGCCGGGATTGGCCGTATTGCCCCGCCGGAATCCGTTAGTATCCTCCAGCAGATGGCGCGCAGCATTATCGAGTCTTCCACGCGTGGGCTGGCGCTTGGGAGTTTTATCGGCGCCATCTGGGCCACCTCCGGGGCGGCGCATGTCGTGCTGATTGCCTTGCGTAAAATCAATGGCGATCAATATCGCAGTTCCTTTGTCAAGGATCGTGTTATTGGGCTGGTCTTGATTTTCTCGATGGCGGCGATTGGTATTACACTTTCCAACGTGGTAATTCTGGGGAGCATTATTTTGCAGCAGATGCCGGAACATATCATTGCCCCGGTTCGTTATGTTAAATCGATCAGTTATGTTTCTTCCGTTGTGATTTTTGGTTTGCTGGTGCTGATGAGTGGCGTGCTTTATGCGGTTTGTCCCGGAAAGCCCACCAAGCTGTGCCACTGGCGGGCGGTGCTGCCGGGCTCCGTTACGTTTTCTGCGCTGTGGTTTCTCATCTCCATGGGCTTCAGTTACTATGTCGCGAATTTCGGGAATTTCGACAAAGTGTATGGCACTCTGGGTGCTTTTATTGTCCTGATGATTTGGGTATACCTGTCCGTGCTGGCCCTGCTCATTGGTGGCGTGGTTAACGCGATTATTATGCAGCGCAGGCCCCAGCTTAAAAATGAAAAGGCGCTCATCCGTCCCTCATAATCTTTTCACTCAGTCGTTCAATAAACCGAAAATGTGTCGATACCTGCTATGTCCCTCAAGAATAACGATATACTAGAGATTATGAGCCGTACCTATTTAGAACATTGTCAACGGGAAGACATGCTCTGTCGCTGGCCGGACTCCGCCATGCCGATAGGCGTGTATATCGCCCCGTTTACCTGGTACGAGAAAAAGAAGCAGCAACAAGCCTATATGTACCGCCAAATGGTATTGAGCGCCCTGGATATCTGGCGGAAGGCGACAAACGGGTTGGTTCGCTTTAATGTAGTGGACAACCTGAACCAATCTCAGATAGATATCAAGTGGCGGCGTGTGGATCGCAAGACGCTGGGCCATTGTACCTACGAAATGGACAACCAGAACCGTATGTTCTCTGCGGAAGTACAGATCGGGATTTCGGACGGGCTGGTGCATGCGGCTTATAACGATACGGGCGAGGTGATGCACACCATTCTGCACGAGATTGGGCATGCCTTGGGATTGATTGGTCACAGTGACCATCCGGACGACATTATGTACGTGCCGCATCAATATGGTGTCCATTCCCTTTCAGCACGGGATGTTGAGACGATTACGTGGCTGTACCAGTTGCCGGTCAGCTTCAACTACCAGATTGTCGGCAAGAAGTATTTCAAGAAGCCGGGCTATTCGCTGAATGACGTGATTGATCGGGTGGAACGCCGAATTAAGGGTGAGGCTGAGCCGGAGGAAGCGGAAGCGTCTCCCATTATTAAACCAGCGGATGCGCCATCGCCGGTTGGGCCTCCTCCAAAACGGACAGCTTCTCTTGATGAGCAGCATGAAATTTTGAGCGAAATGGGCCGATTTTATTTAAAGACGCAGAGTGTCAGGCTGGATCCCGGTAAGCAGAACCTGCTGCGTCATATGATGATTCAGAAGAATATGCAGCACAAATTCCGCCCCCCACATCATAAGTAACCTGTGTAAGGCTTTAGCCTTGCCAAGAAACTCCTGAAAAAGGAGGCAAAGCCTCCGTCCCCCAAGCGGGATAGCTGAATCGGGTTCGTGCGAAAAAACCTGCATCCTGTCGAACCAATCCGATTCTGCGTAAGGGCGGCAGCCCTTGCATGTTGCCCCTGCGGCATGAGCAGCAAATATCCCGTAAATGGCGAAGGGAGGGCATGAATGAACGATGACCTCAAGAAGCAAGGGCTTCTGGTGGGAACCTTCATCTTTACGGGATATTTTGTAAAACTGATGAGAGGGAAGCTATCGAGCGAATAACAGGTTTGGGTTGACTGACAACACTCTCAACAGTATAAACCTGGGTTATTTAGTTGAGGTGGCTTTTGGCAAGCCAGGGATTGGTGTCGGAATCGGTTTTGGTTTTGCTGCCGCTTTTCGCGAGGCTTTTGAGGCCTTCAAGCTCGAGGGCGGTGCTGAGGTTGAGGATGGGCTGGGAGGCGGTATCAAAACCGATTTCCCGCTCGACGCCACCGGTCATCATGGTTTCGATGATGTCGATGGTGCTGAAGTTGGTATCCATTTTAAGCTGGGCATTTTCAGAAACGCCTTTTAAATTTTTGAGTGCGGATTGAATCTCACTGCTGTCGAGGTAGCCGTCGTTGTTGCGGTCGTACTTTTTGTACGCATCGTTAACGGTTGAGAGATTAATTGCGAAAACCATGATCTTGAACTTCCTCCGAATCTTTTCTTCTGTTGCGTCTTATCACTTTCATCTTGTATTTGCATAAAAACAAACAAAATATAATTTTTTGATTAAAATTTGAAAATTGGGGGCTTTTTGTTCACAAAACTTAAATAAAATCGCCAAAAGTATTGATAATTCAAGGTTCTTTATCTTGAGCGGTAGCGCCTCGTGAAGGTGCCCTAAATAAAAAATAAGCCCCTTATGTGAGGGGGCTTATTGAATGTGTATTTGAAGGATTTATCCGGCTTTTTTGTGGTTGAGATGTTGTTCTACCAAAGCCAGCTTGGTTAGGGCCTCCTCGAAGTCCGGTTTCAATTCCAGGGCTTTCTGGTATTTAACCCAGGCGGCCAGCGGATTATCCAGGTATTCGTGGCACATACCCATCAGGTAATATAGGGCTTCGTGATCGCCGTACTGTTCGAGGGTAAGAGTCAGAAACTTCAAAGATTGCTCGTAGCGATCCAGCGCGAAATAAATTTCGGCCAAGGCAAAGGGCACGTTGGCCTCACCGCCGAAGTAATAGAAGTTCTCCCAGACTTCGTCCAAGATGGCGAGCAGGTCATGGCGTTGTTCCTCGCTGATGACCTCCATGGCCTGGGTGATTTTACGTACGTTCTCTACCAGCACGGCCGGATCGCAGTTGGACATGCGAATGATGGAGAGCGTATTGCTCAGCCGATCCTTGTCCGGTTGCAGGAAATCAATGGTATAACCGGAGTGAAGCCGGCTCATGTGGTTGGCTCGGTTCATCCGCTTGATTTTTTCTTCGAATGCATAGCGGACGTGGCTGAATTCCACCGGGTGGGATACCTCAATGCAGCAGACGGTTTGCAAGCTCAGATTCTTCTCCGTAGTGTGGAAGGATTCCCCACCGGCCTGGCTGAAATAACGACAAATGCTGTCGTAATTCACCATGTAGGAAAACGCGCCATCGTGAATCGCGTAATCGTGGAAGTAGTCGCCTTCCATAAATTCCAGATCCGTAAAGCCCTTGTCGGATGAGATCAGCACCAGGTTGTTATTCGACAGAGCCTCCAGATGCTCCAGGCACTGGAACCCCGCAACAGGAAAAATAATGCTGCCCAGGTCATAATGGTCTTCGTAGAAGCGAAGGATGCTGTTCATGCGCGGATTCTCGTAATAATGCGTACTCACGGTATTCACGGCATACTCCCGTTCCACTTCCGATATATGGACCGGTGCGCAAGGGTTTGCCTTGTCGATGTTTCGGTACAGCGCCACCTGGCATTCCTGGAGTTGGTGCTTGTTCACAAAGAATAAATCGTGCCGAATCGTATCGAAAAAGTAATTGGCAACAACAAACAATGGGTTCTTGATACTGCCCTTTGTCAGCTCCTTCTGCGCCAGGCGAAGGGAAACCGTTTCATCCCTATCCGGCCGGAAGACGGCAAAGTCCAGCATCCCTTTCTCAATATAGGGCTGGAATTTGGGATGCGTCTCCCAAAAGCCGATATTCTTTTCGGCAAAGTCGGTCATCACATACGTGAGTTTAAGGTGCTGTAGCTGCGAGAAATGACTTATCTTGCGGGAGATTTCCTTGACCATATGATAGGCTAAACGCCCGGAGCCGGCGGCCATTTCCATTAAGTAAACCGGTTCATCCGCATCCAGGTGCGGCAAGTAATCCAGCAGGAAGGCGACGACCAGTTCGGCATAACTTTCTGCAATATAACTGCTGTTAGTCACCAGGAAAGGCACATTGTTGCTGTCCCAGGCTTGGACACCCTGGTTACTATAGTAATCCTCCTGGATTTTCCAAAGCCGCGATTGAGACAGGCGAATAGCAGGGTCAATCAGAACCCGTTTCTGATCCAGTTCCTGGTGTAGGATTTCGCTATTACCCTGGACTTTTGGAATGAAGGGTGCAATCTGGACGCTATTTTTTTCCGGATGGCGGGATAAAATCGGGTGAGGCTCATTAACGTGCTGGACTTCTTCTGTCGGTTGAACTAAATGAATGGGCTTCTTCGTCATGACAATGGATCTCCCTTCGCTTATGTCTATCAAAATAAAAACAACTTAATGCTTGGAATTGCTGAATTTGAATAGCCAGAAGAAACCCAACCTCATTAAATAAGATATAAACAGCTGAATAATGGGGTATTTGGATATAAAAAGGATTTAATAAAACTTCATTGAACCACCTGTCTTAATGATCAATTAAGAAAAAAACCGCCAATGGTTGATTTTATAAATATATATGGGACTGATTACTGGGGTCATAAGGGATTCATGGACAATATCCGTCTGTTAGCTTTATTTGCTGTGGGCAGTTACAACACTGCCAGTTCTGCACCGGTTGCGCAAACAACGCCTTTCGCCGGTAGCAGCCCGATGCGTTTTGCACAACCTGCCAATGCTGACGGCTTCACGGCCAGTCCTTTTTCTCAGCTGGCTGTGCCTCAAAACAGATTTCCACTCAGCTCACCCGGCTTGGACTTGAGCCAAAATCCAGCCCAACACACGGCACAATCTTTGCCGGGTGAGTCATCCAATTTACCGCCAGGCATCGCCCAGTTGCTGAGTATGTTGATGCCCTTATTGCAGATGTTATTACCCTTCCTGATGCAATTGCTGGGTGGCGGGCTGGGCAACATGGCCCAACAAGGACAGCCTCAGCAGCAAGGTTCCCCTCCGGTGGGTTCGCCAGCGCAAGGCATGCCTCCGGCCCAGGCGCCGGCTCGGCAGGATAGGCCGCAGCAGGCACACCGTGGTGGTGGGGAGCAGCGCCCTCAGCGTGCGGAACAACCCCCTAGAGCGGAGCGGCGTGAGCAACCCGCTAAGCCTGAAAAGCCGGAACAGAAAGATGGCCCTTCCACTGCGGACAGACGTCGGGCTATACAGGACAGCGTTGCCGGAAACGGTGATGACAAGAAACCTTCCGGTGCAGAACATCCCCAACGTGGACAGGACGGAGATAAGCCCGCTGAAGCATCCCAACCTGAGCAGCCAACTGGTAACCCAGCGGATAAGCCGCCGACGAAGGACGAAAAATTATCCGATCTGCCTGCCATCACCTCTTTTGGCCCGGCCAATACCGGCAAGCCGGAAGACAAGCAGCAGATTAACGACACAATCGCCCGTTATGTCGCAGCAACCTTTAACGAGGAAGAATTCCCGGATCCGGCCGTGCGCCGACGCGCGCAGGAACTTTGCGCAGGTCAGATTTTGCTGGAATACAGCCCGTACACCAATACGGAAGATCCTTCGCTGACCAAGGCCAACAACCTGTTCGGTATTACGGTTCCGCCCAGCAAGGCAACGCCGGAGAATAGCGTGTACATCAAGTCGCAAAACCAGTACTTTAAAAAGTACGGCAGCCTCAACGAGTGCCTTGAGGATTATAAACACCTGATGCTGAAGCGTTATAGTAATGCCTGGTGTGAACCCTCCCTTTACGACTCCGCTTATAAGCTGCGTGAAATGGGTTACTACACGATGGACGCCAACGACTACGCCAGAACTGTTAGTGTTGCCCAGGAGCGGTTTGGCCCTTACTTCGACCGGTATGATAGCTGAGAGACTATACATTGGGCAGCGTAATATTACTTATTTCCCATCAGGCTGGCTCATTAAATAGCGCGTTACGGTAGTTAAATAATACATAAATTTCTCTTCATAATAGGTATAAATAAAACCAAGATGAATGATTGTCTCGAAAGTGACGTTTGTCTACTTGTTTGTTATCGATAAGTGGGATGCTGTCGTGTCAAAATCATACAAAACGCTTCAATCTGAGAAAACCCAACCGACCCAGCAGGAGGTTGGGTTTAATTTGCATGCACAAACAATGGACGTCGCATTTCAACGAATCTATGACTCTAAGATGATTTGCATCCACTTTGCAGAGACAGACGAACATTGTACTATCACAGAAGCAAATGAAGCTTTTTTACAATTGCTGGGTTATAACCTGGATGAATTAAAAAATGGAAAACTAAGCTGGAAAAATATTACACCACAGGAATACTGGGTTGCGGACGAACGGGCTGTTGAACATTTTAGGCAAAACGGCTATTTTGAACCCTATGATAAGCAATTTTTTCATAAACAAGGCCATCGGGTTGACGTCCTGTTTGGTGGGGCCAGCCTGGAAAGTTACCAGTCAGGCATGCTTTGTTTTACCGTGGACATGACGCAAAGACGACATGCTGAAAAGGAAGCCTACAGTAAAGCCTGTCAACAGGAGATTGTGGCTGACCTGGGGCATAAAGCCTTAAAGGGCTTGCCTATTAATAAACTGATGGATGAAACGGCCCATCTGGTGAGCAGAGCCTTGAATGTGAAGTACGCCAAAATATTGGAATACTTGCAAGACGAAAACCTTTTCAGAGTTCATAGTGTTTGTGGGTTTTCATCGGATTTATTGGGTAAAGTGGTTGGGCGTAACGAGGAAAGCCATGCGTCCTATATAGTTGCAACGCAAAGGCCGGTAATCGTAGAGGATGTCTGGCACCACAGTCCGTTTCCTCCTTCATATGTGCATAAACGGTTTAACCTGATTAGTGGCATCGCGGTTGTTATTCCTGGAAAAGACGGTGTAATTGGTGTACTTCAGGCAGATAGTGATGTGAAGCGCAGCTTTAATGAAAATGACATTCATTTCATGCAATTAGTCGCTACAATTCTTTCAACCGCATTCGAGCGCAAGCAGTTCGAGGAGGAGCTCGCTGTGGCAAAAAACCTGGCAGAAAGTGCAAACTTAAAAAAAAGCCAGTTTATGTCCAACATGTCCCATGAGCTTCGAACCCCGCTGAATGCGATTATCGGATACTCCCGCATGCTGGAAAGCGGCCTGGGTGGACGGGAACTATCCGACAAAGAAAAGAAGTACCTGCATTACATCAGTATCAGTGGCCAACACCTGTTAGAAATGGTGAACGACATCCTGGATTTGGCAAAAATAGAAGCTGGTAAAGTTGTACTTGAAAAGCAAACATTTCACCTTAGGCCCTTTCTGATTGAACTATTGGAGCTTCTTGCCGTTCATGCCCACCAACAGGACATCAATTTAAGTTATGAGATCCAGGATGGCATCGATCTGGTGCTTGCTGATCCCGTCAGGCTGAGACAGATTTATTTTAATCTTGTAAGTAACGCAATTAAATTTAACCGGCAAGGCGGCCAAGTTGTCATTAAGGTGTGGTTAAGCTCCGATCGGGAGTGGGTCGTTAGCAATATTCACGATACCGGTATTGGTATTCCAGAAGACAAAATAATTGAACTGTTCACGGACTTTTACCAGGTGGATAACACCTTTGCAAGAAAAAAGGAAGGAACCGGACTGGGCTTGGCTTTAACCCGCCGCCTAGTGGAACTGCACCATGGCAGTATTGATGTGGAAAGCGAGGAGGGAAAAGGCTCCACATTTTGCTTTCGAATCCCGGCCAAGTAAAACGTTTGTTAACGATGAAAAGGCCATAAGCTCAGGCATCCGGCAATAAGCGCAGAACCCATTGTAATCCGGCCTGCCAGTAACCTGTGGTTTTTGAACCACGACACGCAGCCAAACGAGTGATGCTGAAGCTCCATTGCAAATTCGCGAATCACCGTTCTTTTACCGACTTTCTCGCCTTCCTTTACAGCCTTGAGCTTGCAAATGGCGTACATCCCAAAAATAAAGGCCAGGGCGAAAAAGAAATCCCAGGAATGGAAATCCAGCGTTTTTAACACCATATCCGCACCCGGTTTGTTCCATTGCAACACAAGCGACAACTCTTGTCGGGCAAAGACATCGGCAAACAGCCCACCCAGAATCGGCGCGGTTCCGGCGGCCAGGGATGCGGCAAAGCTGTTGGCCGCCAGGTAGGCCGTTGGATCGTCGGCAGGGGCCAATTTCATGGCGATATTGCCATTGGCCAGCGTTACGCCGGCAGTGGCAATTCCCAGCAGCAGATGGATAACCACAATCAATGGAAATGTCATCGCGTGAGTTTCCGGTAGCGTGGTAAACGTCCAACTGAGGATACAAAACAGATAGAGCGGCGCACAGACTTTTAGGACGGCTTTGTTGCCCAGTCTGTCCGCCAGGGCACCCCAAATACGGAGGGACAGCATGTTGGCAACCTGGCAGATAATTGCCATCATTGTTACCACGGCCATGGGGTAATCCAGTAACGTCAGCATGTACACCGTAAAAAACGGCGTCGCCAGATTGACCGCAAAATGCCAGGAGGCCATAAAAGCCAGCAGTGATCGGAAGTTACGGTTTTGTAGCGGTTTTTTCAAAGTTTCCAGCAAGGGAAGTGACTGGTTGAATTCCGCACGGGACTCAGTTGGCTCCGGAATACGCTTGAGCAATCCCAGCCCTGCCATCCCAATGAGAAATGCCACCAGGAATAATCCACTATAGCCTATCATTCGCAGGTCTTCCGCCTGGTAGCGCATCAGGCTGATAAACCATCCGCCAAGCCCAATCACCAGGATGGTGACTGCCGCAATGCATGCCAGGCGCTTGGAAAAAAAGGAACCCAGATCCGCCGTGGGCACAATGTCCTTTAGCCATGCATTCCAGGCGCAGTTGCTGACGGCTCCGAAGCCGGTATAGCCCAAAAAGCCCAGCGCAAAAACAAGTAGCGATATTTTTTCGGATGGCAGGAACGGTGTTAGTACCATGGGCAGCAGGCATAACCGGCTAAGGATGGATGCTATGACAGTGACCCGCTTACGGGAGCGAACTCTCTGCAACAGATAAATTGTGGGCAGTTGCAGCAGTTGCGCCAACCATGGCAGCGCCGTCATCAACCCGATAAACAGGTTTGATGCCTTGAACTGCAAGGCAAACCCCACCATAAACACCCCAGTAGTAATGGCGGCAATGGCCGGGCCAATAAAACTTTCCTTTAAGATGAGCGCCATCGCCTGCTCTCGTTCCGCTTGCGATAGGGTTGGACGCGCTATAATTGTCAAATTCGGTTTGGATTCAACCGGCTTAAAACCCCGGTCAGGTTTCGTCGGAGACGAATGCATGACACACCTGGACTTGCTTCCACTCGTTTGGTCAAGGACTTTGCTTCAGAAGTTATCCTTATTCTCGCGAATTTTTTCTCCACTGACTACCCGTCGTATAGTTGACTTCTGAAAATTTCTCATGCATAACATCTGACTATAAGAGGGGACAAATGGGTGTAATAACCAGGCAACAGCTTTTTTAGTTATGCAATACGATAGTGCATCTTCAGCAGGATGAGTTCTTGCCGATATTTCAAATACATTCAAAAAAAGAGAATATTATGGGGTTTGTTTTCCTCTGTTTTACGGCAATTTGGCTGCTTATAACTTCAATCATCATCAAGCAGGAAAATTCTGAAGCGGGATTGTCTTACTGCAAGCGTCTGACTAGCCTTCCAAGGTCGGGTAAAGCCATATTGTATAGCCAGATAGTATTTCTCGCAGTAGGCTTTTTCATTCTGAACGATCGTTATGGTCATCCTTATGAAACTTATGATCAACATCCCATATTCGTTGGGCTGTTAATATTGCTCTACGGCCTGGTTGCTTTTCTGCATATCGTCTTCTTATCAAGGGATAACAGCTTGAAGCAATCCCGGCTGGTCATTTCGCTATCTATTGTCATATTTATGGCGGTTCCCTACTTGCTGCTACACATCATTGGTGAAAATTATTGTGATCCTGGAACCGTATCAGTTGTTCAAACTACAGTTTCACCTGATGGAGAACATAAGATAGTTGTGTATCAGGCTCACTCATATATCTATATCTATACACTTCATGATCAGAACGGATTTAAGAGGGAGTTACTTCGAGAAGAAGATGTATTTCAGCCGCAAGTTCAATGGCGGAACAACAGTATGATTCACATTGCCTGCAAATATGAAAAAGCAGGCCATGACTTTGTTGTTCAGTAATTGGATTAAATTGCGCCTTCTATAAGCCACTATTACCGATGATTTCTCATACGGACCTGATGTTGGCGTTGCCAGCGGAGGTTATTGTTTTGCATATAGCTGATGTCGCTATCAATTCGGTTGAGCTGGCGGGTTAACTGTAATTCTTTCTGGGGATCCAGGTTTTGGGCGGATTTAAAATTTTCCAGGCGGTTTTGCACACTGTGCAACTGGTTGATTAAATGGTTCACTTCGGGCTTTTTCAGGGAGCCGTCGCGCTCGCCGTCCCGAATCTCATCATTCAGGGAATTGATATAGGTGTAAACGCGTTTTTCAATGGCTTGCTGCTGTGGGGTCAGCTCGTCGGCCATGGCGCTATAGCTAATGGAGGACGCAATCAGCAATGCAAGTACGGCAGCTTGAATCTGTTTCATCATACGGATGACCTCACTTCTCTTTTGTCACATTATAGGGTTCATCCCAGCCTAAAGCAGTTCCCCGGCCCGGTAATTTCCAGAAGGACCCTTCCAAAGAGAAAGGGTGAGCCGTAGGACGAGGCTCACCCACCTGATGCTTGCTCAGGTTGAAAGTGGTTTAAGTCAAGTAGTGTGAGAATGAGTGTAGAAGAGAAACTAGGAGGCTTGGCGAACTTCGCCGGATTGGGTCAGGTTGTCCAACGCCTGCTGGTATCGGGCAGCGTGATGGGCTTCCACCATGCCCAAGGCTTTAAAACGACGCGCTGCCTGCTGAAAGACCGATGCATGCTCGCGGGACTCCTCGGCCTGCTCCTTAAACTCGGCCACGGCGGATTCGTCGCCTTCCTCGCGGGCTATCCGCTCAAATTCTGGGTACATCTGGTTGGTTTCGTAAAGTTCGCCTTCGATAGCCAGCTCCAGCAAACGCTCAACCGTCATATCCTTTTTCGGGTAAATCAAGTCGAGGTGGGCAAAGGCGTGGCCGGTTTCCTGTTCGGCTGTCCGTTCGAACAGGCGGGCAACCTCTTCGTTTCCCAGTTCTCGCGCGATTTTAGCGAAATACAGGTACTTGCGGTTCGCCATGGATTCGCCTGCGAAGGCGGCTTCTAGGTTGGCGGCAGTGCGGGTGTTATGGGTGTGGTGAGACATAGTTGGGTTCCTTTCTTTTTACTTTTTCTATTTTTGGATTAAGTCTAATTGATGAGCAAAAAATTTTAGAGCAAAAACTAAGGGTTCATTTCCCCATAAAAGGTAATCTGGTAATCCTGAATTTTGTATTCCGGCCCCAGGCTTTGGCAGAGTTCGGAAACGCGCTCCCAGGGAATATCCAAAATTCGTCCGGTCTTGAGATCAACAAAGTGATGATGCTCAATCAGGTTGGCATCGTATCGGGTGCGCCCCGCCTCAAACGAAACTTCCTTGATCACGCCTGCCTGTACCAGCGTATTCAGCGTATTATACACGGTCGCGCGAGACATGCAGACAGGCAACCGAGCCTTCACGCCTTCCATAATCTCGTCCGCAGTCGGGTGCGCATCAGACTCCATTAGGAACTGCGTAATGACCACCCGTTGTGGGGTGGGTTTTACATTGTGCTGTATCAACAGGTCATCAATCGACGTCATCGGATCAAAATCCAAGGTTTAATTTATCTATGTTTAGAATAAGTCTAATTTTGTTATTTGTCAATCTTTTTCCGAAAAATTTCTGGATACTTCTACTTTCTATGTAAATTGCAGGAAGCTGGATTTTGAGTCCTATGACTCCCTGACAAAAGATGTTCATATATCATCGATAAATGGAGGATGCATATTCGTTGTTCTCCTGTTACAACTTCCTCTTAAACTAAATTCCGTCCTCATATACGGTCTGTTTAAGAGGGAAAGCAAATGCTCTACGAAAAACACTTTAATAAACTTGAACCCCTTCGGTGGAGGTTAACACAAGATATAGACTGGCATCTTATCGATGCTTTATTACTAACGGACAAGCAAAAACAGATTATTCACCAGGTCTGTAAAACAGAAATCGGCTCCTTGTTTGCAACAGAGGCTTTTCTCCGGGATTTTTACGATAATATTGATTTTTCGTGCTTCGTATCCGTGTGGTATTACGAGGAAATGAAACACTTTTTGGTGTTAAAGCGGTATCTCTCCTGCCTTGGGATTGAAATTGGCAATAGTGAGCTTCAGCCGCTACGGATGACCATCCCGGAAAGTAACCAGGAAACAATTTTGATGATTCACTTTCTCAGTGAGCATCGTTTGGCTGCCTGGTATCAAAGTATGAGCGATTGGTTGGAAGAACCTGTGGGTAAAACCATTTTTAAGTGTATTGCGGATGATGAAATACGTCATGGACAAGCCTATTTCGACTTTATTCAAGAGGATTTGCGCAAGCATCCGAATAAAATTATCAAGTACCTTAAGGCTGCCCAATTCATGCTGAGTCCAAAAGCCCCAGCGGATATGCATGCCGTTACTTTAACAGGCACTACGGATAGGCTGGAAGATCCTGATTACATTTTGTTTATCGAAAACGATATTGTTTCAGATGACAAAAAAAACGCAACGGCAAAGCGAATTTATGCATTGCTTTCCATATTGGCGCAGCATCCCATCAAACATTACTCCTCAATAGCTCAGTACGTGAAAAGCCTAAAGCATTCGGAGTTGACTTCTGGTCCAAGGGCACATCAAGCACTTTAACTCTCGGGGTAAGCAGAAGAAAAACTGCAGTGCTATCTCGTCCTTAACTTATGCTTGTCGGCTTCCCGTTACTTGCTCTAATTTCAGTATATATCTCTATGTTTATACTATGTAACTTTTTAAAGAAAATCTGGTTTTATTTATTGATTGAATACTTTTAGTATTCGACAATAAATTTGTTTTGTAAGTGAAATTACAACTGTAAAATTGAAGAGTGGATTTGACCTATTGTTGAATGCTCCAAGAGTAGAAGGGTGATGATTTATGGCTAATATTGTGGGCAATGCCAGCAAAAATTTAATTTATGGCACAACAGGGAGTGATACTATCTCTGCGCGGGCTAACGATGACAGGGTGTATGCAGGATAAGGTCTATGGAGAAGATGGCTCGGATATTTTGTACGGTCAGGCCGGCAACGATTCGCTTTATGGTGATGCCGGTAACGATACCCTTTTCGGTGGCGATCAGAATGACTACTTGCATGGAGGCGATCAGAATGACGTTTTATATGGCGATGCCGGGCATGATGAACTGAATGGTGGCAACCACAACGATTTTTTAAGTGGCGGTGAAGGAAATGATTATTATACGTTTACCGGGGCATTTGGCCTTGACCGGATTAAAGGTGAGACGAGCGGGATTGATTTAATTAATGTTGCCCCTGCATCCTTTACAGCAGGTGGGAATGGGTACGATATTAACCTTTCTGGGTCAACAACTTTGATTGTACAGGCTTTAAACGGAGGTGGCGGTAATACAATCACCTTAATGCCAGGCCAGTCTGCCCTGGCATTCGAAATGGTTTTAGGAAGTGAATCCCATGACCGGATTAGAGGGAATAATGCTGCAAATGTCTTGAGCGGCAGTGCCGGGGATGATACCATCAACGGTGGCTTGGGGAACGATACCCTCAATGGCGAAGAAGGTGATGACACCTATGTCTTTTCCGGAAACTTTGGTAAAGACATTATTGTCGGATCATCATTGGATCCTTTAGCCCAATATGGGGACGTAAGCGGTATTGATACATTGGATTTTTCAAATGCATATGTTACTGCCGGCAATGGATACAATATCGATCTGGCAACCGGTGCAAAACGTTTGAACGGTTCAACAGTACAAAGTTTAACTATTCAAGCCGGTGCGCAGATTGAGAACGTAATTGGCAGTGGAGAAAACGATAGGATTACTGGTACCGCCGGAAGCAACTATATTCAAGGATTGGCTGGTAACGACGTGATTATTGGAAAAAGTAATGCGAATACCGGAGCTGATACCCTGGATGGCGGTAGTGGTAATGATACCTTTGTTTTTGCCGACTTCAGCTTTGGTTACGGCACCCAGGTTATTGGCGGCATTGGCTCCGATACAGTGGATATTCGCGGTGTTAATACGGCCGAGCTGGTTAACCTGGCAACGGGTTTAATGACAGATGGAACAGGAACCATTACCCTATCTGGAATTGAGAATGTATGGGGTGGAACCAGCCATGACACCCTGATAGGCAATAGCGCCAATAATACATTAAATGGTAACAAAGGAAATGACACCATTAAAGGAAGCCATGGAAACGATACCCTGAATGGGGGAGAACACACCGATACGCTAACATATGATTTTGACCAGAACACTGATGAGCCTGCTGCCATTCTTTACCAGGCAGACCTTAAAACAGTGATGAAGGATTGGAACGGGGATTCGGTCTATGAGTCGACAGATAACATTGCAAATTTTGAGGTGATTATTGCTACGGATAACCTCAACGATCGTGTTACCGGGCTTGGCGACTTCTTTGTGGAGGAAGGCTATTTTGCATTGATCAATCTTACCAATGGCCAACTTGGCTCGTTGGATCCAACGGTGTTTGATTTAGTGAACCCGTTGGACGAAGCCCAGGTGAAAGCACTTGTACCCAGCATCAGCCTGGGGAGTTTTGCTAAGCTTCAGAAATTTGATATTTTTGAATTTTCCGAGGCTAACGAGGTGATTATCGCGACCGATGCAAATGAAATGATTCTTGCGGGCGAAGGGGATGATATTGTTTTCGGTTTGTCTGGCAATGATACGCTGAATGGCGGGCTTGGCAACGATATGCTTTTTGGTGGCGAAGGCAATGATACCTATACCAATTTTGCCTTCGGCTATGGTTACGATTTGATTCACGATGCCGCTGGCAATGACGTCTTGGATCTATCCGGCCAGGAGTTAAATGCGCCAAGCAGCATTACCGAGTTTATCCAGGCTTATTTCTATCATAACGGCGATGATCTTGTGTATACGGACTGGTACGATAGTTTGACCATTGTTGATTTCTTCAATTTCGATGAAGACGCCAATACCAACCTTGGGGCGGGTACCGGCCAGGTTGAGCAGTTCAATTTTGGCGCCTTTCAATTAACGGCGGCTGATATTACTGCCGCCTTGTTTGTCTAATATGGATTAAAAGGCTCGACCCGGGCAAAAACTTGCCCAGGCTATATTTTAAACATAAACGGCTCAACAATAGGTATTTGAAGGCTTTTGATACAGGCTCAACAATTGGTTCAGGTCGTTGGGAGTGATAAATGCATTGCGCCAACCGCGATGGTGCATGATGTCCTTATTGTGGGTGCTATGCTCCAGGCCGAGGGCATGTCCAACCTCGTGAAGACAGGTGGAATAAACACGCTGCTGGATTTGCACCGGATTCAGATGCCGATCGATTATCGGGGATTGAAGGAATGTAATACTGCATTGGGTAATCCAGCCCGGGGGCTTTACCGTGCGGTTGGTATGGCCAAGCTCAAACTCCCTGCCAAAAACCGCCTCTGTCGACCAGTCAATAATAATTACGGCCTGATCACGCCTGAGCGATGGTGAAAAATGCACCAAACCACCGGATAGGGCCTCCCACTCGCGGCATGCGCGCCAAAGTGTTTTAATCCATTCACCGTTCTCAGCAGGAGCCACAAAAATAGTCAGCGAAGCCAGCTTCTCCGGCCGCCATCGGACGGACTTTGCCAGGGCATTATTCTGCTGGTTTGTGCGCCATTCTTCCAAAGCTTCAACGGCATTAAACAGTCCCGGTGGCTCCGCTTTAACAGCAACCTCGGCACTATCCAGGCTATAACTGGGATTGGCGACACGTGGCTTGTAGCGAGGCAGGTAAAGCCCCTTTTGGATACTGCTATTCTCGATGCCCAGTGGATTAGAGAGGTGTCTGCTCATTGCCTTCCGAGTGGTTGCGCCTTAATTCATATGTAACCAGAAATTCAAATTCATCAAATATTTCTTTCAATGAGGATTCGATCGCCAGGCTGGTAGGGTTATACCGTTGATTCGCTGAAAACACAACATCATTCCTACCGTTTTGTTGATTAATGTAGCGAAGTAGATTGCTGTCTCCCTGCATATTTTGGTTACCATGCGGGTTTTGCTCGCCCGAAAAGGTCATAAAACGCTCCCTCTCTTGTTTTCACGTTTTCTAGTTCCTACAAAATCTTTCGGCAATCTTCTTAAAAACTTAAAAGTGAAATTTACAAAGATTAAGCATAATGTGCATTTGTTCGGCACGAAAGAGAAAGAGGCTGCCTTTGATGTTGCTGGGTTTGCGATGATGATGATTCAGGAATAAGCCAGATGGATGAAACTTGCTTGCGCAAGGGGGTGCGGATTATACTGGGGTGTTATCGTGATGGGAACGTTGTCAATGTCTTTGCTTGACCCTTCTGCTGTTGCTGCGGAAATGATTTTGGTAGACGGGGAATCGCTGTCCCTGCAAGATGTGGCGGCCGTTGCAAGGTTAAACCGCAAGGTTCGGCTTTCCGAAAGTGCGCTGCCCCGAATTGAACAATCCAGGGCTTTGGTGGACAGGATTGTGGAAGGGGATGAGCTGGTTTACAGTATTAACACCGGGTTTGGCGCACTCAGCCGGATTTCCATTCCGCGGGAAGATGTTGATACCTTGCAGCTCAACTTCGTGAGAAGCCATGCGGCAGGTACGGGCGAACCGCTGTCCCGCGAAGTGACCCGCGCGATGATGCTGCTTCGGGCGAACACGGTGGCCAAGGGCTATTCCGGCGTTCGCGTTGAAGTGATCGCGCTTTTGTTGGAAATGCTGAACCACGGCATCCATCCGGTCATTCCCTGCCAGGGATCCCTTGGTGCAAGCGGCGACCTCGCTCCCCTGGCACACTTGGCGCTGGTGCTGATTGGCGAAGGGGAAGCGGAATACCGGGGCGAAGTCATCCCCGGCGGGGTAGCCCTGGAAAGGGCCGGGTTGAGGCCGGTTGTCCTGAAGGCAAAGGAAGGTCTGGCGCTGGTTAACGGCACGCAGATGATGACGGCGATTGCCGCCCTCGCCGTGCTTCAAGCGGAAGACATGTGCAAGGTTGCCGATATTACCGGTGCGATGAGTATTGAAGGCTTTATGGGCAGCCATAAGCCATTCCTGCCGGAAGTGCAGAACGTTCGCCCCCATCCGGGACAAGCCGTCTCCGCGGAAAACTGCCGAAAGCTGCTCGCGGGAAGCGAGATTGCAGAGAGCCACGCCGGTTGCAAAAAAGTGCAGGATCCCTATTCCTTTCGCTGCATCCCGCAAGTTCACGGCGCGGTGCGGGATACGGTTGCCTTTGTGCGGCAGGTGGTGGAGCGCGAGCTGAATGCCGCGACAGATAACCCGCTGTTGTTCCCGGAAATTGAACTCTCCGTGTCCCAGGGGAACTTCCATGGTGAGCCCATTGCCCTGGCAATGGATTACCTGGCCATTGCGATGGCGGAACTCGGCAACATCTCGGAACGCCGCATCGACAAGCTGAACGATCCGCATTTTAGTGAGTTGCCGGCCTTTTTAACCCAAGGGCGGGAAGGGCTGAACTCCGGTACCATGATTGTGCATTATACGGCCGCTTCCCTGGTGTCCGAAAACAAGGTGCTGGCGCATCCGGCTAGCGTGGACTCTATTCCCAGCTCCAACAACAAGGAAGACCACGTGAGCATGGGAAGTATCGCCGCCCGCAAGGCCGCTAAAATTTTGACGCACGTCCAGTATATCCTGGCAACGGAGCTGTATTGTGCTGCCCAGGCCATTCGCCTGCGTGAGCCAATGAAACCTGGTGATGGCGTGCAAAAAGCGTTTCAATTTATTGCCGATAGAATCGAGCCCATCCGGGAGGATCGCGTTTTCTCCCCGGAAATCCATCAGGTTTCCGGCTGGCTCGCTGACGGCAGTTTCCTGGAATTTGTCGAATCCGGTATGGGAGGACTCCACTAATGGCCACAACACTGCAACTTCAAGGCGCACCGCACGGCACGACGCTCCATTGCAAGTCCTGGTTAACGGAAGCGCCGTATCGCATGCTGCTCAACAACCTGGATCCGGACGTGGCCGAGAATCCGGAAGAATTGATTGTGTACGGCGGCACTGGCAAGGCAGCTCGCAACCCGGGCTGCCTGGAAAAGATCCTGGAAACGCTCAAGACGTTGAACGATGACGAAACGCTGCTGGTTCAGTCCGGTAAGCCGGTGGCCGTGTTCAAATCGCATCCGGATGCGCCGCGCGTCCTGCTGGCCAACTCCATGCTGGTTCCGGCGTGGGCCACTTGGGATCATTTTCGGGAATACGAGCGCATGGGCCTAACCATGTACGGCCAGATGACGGCGGGAAGCTGGATTTACATCGGCTCCCAGGGGATCCTGCAAGGCACCTACCTCACATTTGCCGAAGCTGCCAAAAAGTACTTCGGCTCGGATCTGTCCGGCAAGTTTGTCCTCTCCGCGGGCCTTGGCGGTATGGGAGGAGCCCAGCCGCTTGCCGTAAAGATGAACAAAGGCATTTTCCTCGGCGTGGAGATTGATGAGAGCCGCATTGACAAGCGCATCAAGACCGGCTATGTCGATATCAAGGTGGATACGCTGGAAGAAGCCTTGAGGCTGGTTCAGCATCACCTGGATAGCGGGGAACCGGTTTCGATTGCGCTGCTGGGCAATGCCGCCACCATCTACCAGGAACTGGTCAAGAAACGTTTCTTCCCGGATATGGTGACCGATCAAACCGCCGCGCACGACGCCCTGGTGGGATATGTGCCGGAAGGGCTGAGCCTGGCGCAGGCGGCCCAGCTTCGCACAGCCAACCCGGATGAGTATATCCGGCAATCCATGGCCTCAATGGCCCGGCAGGTGGACGCCATGCTGGCGTTCCAGGAAAATGGGGCGATTGTTTTCGATTATGGCAACAACATCCGCGCCCAGGCTGAAAAGATGGGTGTTACGGACGCGTTTAAAATCCCCGGCTTTATCCCGGAGTTTATCCGCCCGCTCTTTTGCGAAGGGCAAGGCCCTTTCCGCTGGGTCGCCCTCTCCGGCGATCCCGAAGACATCTACGTGACGGATCAGGCTTTGATCGAGGCTTTCCCGGAAAAGACGGACATGATCAACTGGCTGCGGATGGCGAAGGATATGATCCACTTTCAGGGCTTGCCCGCGCGCATCTGCTGGCTGGGTTACGGCGAGCGCGCCAAGGCCGGCAAGATTTTCAACGACCTGGTGGCGCAGGGCAAGTTGAAAGCACCCATTGTCATTGGCCGCGATCACCTGGATTGCGGCAGCGTGGCTTCCCCCAACCGGGAAACCGAGGCGATGAAGGACGGCAGTGACGCCATTGGCGACTGGCCGATCCTAAATGCGATGATTAATGCCGTAAACGGCGCAACCTGGGTTTCCGTCCATCACGGGGGCGGTGTGGGCATTAGCTACTCCCTACACGCCGGCATGGTGGTGGTTGCGGACGGCACGCCGGAAGCGGAAAAACGCCTTGAGCGCGTCCTCACTTCCGATCCGGGTATGGGTGTGGTTCGGCATGTGGATGCCGGGTACGATGAGGCCGTTGCCGTCGCGAAAGAAAAAGGCGTCCAGGTGCCGTTTTTGTCATGAGCAGTCCGGAGCGCTTGCTGTTAACGGATATCCAACAATTGGTGACGGTTGATCCAGACACTGCCACCCCTGAAAACCCGCTGGGCGTGATTGCTGACGGCGTGATTGCCTTGGAGGACGACAGGATTGCCTGGGTCGGGCAACGGAAGAACTTGCCGGAAGACTGGCAGCATGTTCGCAAAATGAGCCAGCGCGGGCTGATTGCCCTACCCGGCCTGATCGATTCCCATACGCACCCGGTTTTTGGCGGCAACCGGGCGGATGAGTTCGAGATGCGCCTGCAAGGCAAAACCTATCTTGAAATTGCGCAGGCCGGTGGCGGGATTCTCAAGAGCATGCATTCCACGCGCACCGCCTCGTTTGATGAGTTGTTGCACCTGACGGAACAGCGGCTTCTGGAGTCCATGCGCTTCGGCGTTACGACGATTGAGGCCAAAAGCGGCTACGGGCTCACCACGGCCAGCGAACTCAAGAGCCTGGAGGTCTTAAAGGCCGTTAAGGACCTGCTGCCGCTGGATATCCTGCCGACGTTTATGGGCGCGCACGATATTCCGCCGGAGTACCAAGGGAAAACAGACGAATACGTGGACCTGGTCTGCGAGGAGATGATCCCTGCCGTTGCGGAAAATGGGCTGGCCGAGTTCTGCGATGTCTTCTGCGAAACCGGTTATTTCTCCGTGGCGCAGAGCCGCAGGATACTGGAAACCGGGATGCGTTACGGATTAAAACCCCGCATCCATGCCGAGGAGTTCACCGATATCGAAGGCGCTATCATGGCCTCGCAGATTGGGGCGCTCTCTGCGGATCACCTGCTCAACCTTTCGGATAAAGGGATTAAAACCCTGGCTGACAGCAATACCGTGGCCACGCTTCTGCCGGGAACCGCGTTTTATCTGCGGATGAAGGATTACGCCCCGGCGCGCCGGTTGATTGACCAAGGGGTGGCTGTGGCCCTTGCCACCGACTTCAATCCGGGCTCCTGCATGAGCCAGAATATCCAGCTGGTGATGACGCTTGGCTGCCTTCAGATGGGCATGCTGCCTCACGAGGCCATTCGCGCGGTAACGTTAAACGCCGCCAAGGCCCTGGGCCGGGAGCAGGATCGGGGCTCGCTGACGGTGGGCAAGCGCGCCGACATTGCCTTTTTCCGCGTTGAGAGCTATCACGAGCTGCTGTATCATTTCGGGGTCAACCATCTTTCCCAGCTTTGGATAGAAGGCGAGCCGGTGCTGATTTGCGAGACCGAAATGCAGATGGATAACGCCCTTTTAAACTGAGAAGACCTCTTTGTATTGTGATTCAGACGCAATGCCTAGCCCTGCCGGGGGATTTGCTGCCGGAATAGCTAACCGTGGCGATGCCGGACGCGCTGCGGTCGTTCACAATACCATTAGCGTCCTACTCAGCAAATTGAGGTGGTTATGTACAAACCTGCATTATGGTCGATTGTCATTCTTTTTGTCGTGCCGCTGGTTACTGTAATATTGATGCGCATATTTGCGGTTACGGAACCGATGCCGACCGGCATGAATTTCATGTCCTCAGGGTATATGTGGATTGTGGGCATTATTGGTTTGATTGTGCTGTTCGCACTGATCTATCGGGTATTCCGGGAGGGTAAATACCGGCACTAAACCAGGTGTCCGGTTCTTTTCCTGTTAAAAGCGGTTGCTTGCGCGAAGCAACCGCTTTTAAAAATGCAAGTTTAATGCTACAAGTTATGCACCATTTCCAGCGATTTCAGGCATGCCATCAGGTCGATCCCCTTGCCGAGCGCGGGCTGCCAGAGATCGCCATGTTGATCGAGGCGCTTTTGGATAGTGTGGATCGTAAACGCCGTAGGATCCAGGCCGGGCTTCACTTCGTTCCAAAGCAAGGGTGTTGAAACGGTTGCATGCGGCTTGGGGCGTACGCCATAAGCACAGGCCAGTGTTTGGCCGAAGCGGTTTTGCAGGTAATCCAGGTAGATCTTCTTTTGCCGCTTGGACGGGCTACGCTCCAGGCTGGTGAAGCCCCGCGTGCGCTGGTGAACCAGCGTCCCGATGAGATGGGCGAAGTCCTTCACCATGCCGTAGTCGTATTGGCTGCCCATTGGCACGTAAATGTGCAGCCCGGTTGCGCCGGACGTCTTGCAGTAGTTCTCGATGCCGGCAGATTCCAGGATATCGTGAACCACGAGGGCGGTTTCAATCACCTTGTCGAAGCCGATATGCTCCGGATCCAGATCCATCACCATATAATCCGGGTTATCCAGCCGATCAATCCGAGAGTTCCACGGGTTCATTTCGATGCACCCGAGGTTGGCCAGGTAAACTAATGTAGCCTCGTTCTCACATACCAGATAGTGAATATCCTTGTCGTTGGACTCGGAATAAATATCCACCGTGTGCGCCCAATCCGGGGCATGGTCATGATTTTTCTGGAAAAACCCCTGTGCCTCAATGCCGTTAGGGTGCCGCAGCAGGTTAATCGGGCGATCCTTCAAATAGGGCAAGATGATGGGCGCCATTTCCAGGTAATAGTTAATCAGGTCGCGCTTGGTGTAACCCTCATCCGGCCACAACACTTTGTTCAGGTTGGACAACTTGAGCGAAACGCCGTTCAGTTCGAGCGTTTGCGTTTCCTTTTTAGCGTCCAGCCGATGCGGGCTCCGTGCCACCTTGTTCTTCGCCTTCGTTGCCTGGGCCATCTTCTTCCGACCTGCCTTCTTTTTAATAACGGACGTGACCGGCTTTACTTCCTCCTTCACCACCTCATTGGCGGCTTTATCCTCCCGCAATCCCAGGAATACCGGTTGGCGCATATGGCCGTCCTTTGTCCACTCCTGGAATTTAACCTCGCAGATGAACCTGGGCTCTACCCAGTGGACGGGGGCATTGGTTTTCGGCGGTTTGCCGGCAAACGGGCATTGTTCTATCGCCAACGTATCCAGGCGGGATTTGAGGTTTTTGAGGGTTTGCGCATCCATCCCCGTCCCCGTATGTCCAATATACGTTAACTGGCCGTCTTTCACGATTCCCAGGATGAGCGATCCCATATTTTTCCGTCCGCCGCGCGGCTCGGTATACCCGGCGATAATGGCCTCCTGGCGCAGATGGGTCTTGATTTTCAGCCAGCTTTGGGTTCGTTTGTTCCGAAAGTAAGGGCTCTCTGCATCCTTGGCAATCACGCCCTCAAGCCCTTGCTCCTGCACCAGCTTAAAGAAGTCGGTTCCCGTTGTTTCTACATGGTCGCAATACCGCACCTGCGGCAATACCGGCAGGTGTTGTTTCAGCAAGGCCTTGCGCTCCAGCAGCGTTAACGTTTCCACGCTGTAGCCATCCAGGTAAAGCAGGTCGAAGACGTAATACACCAGGCGATGCTGCTGGTTAACGGCATCCTGCAGCAGTTGGAAGCTGGGCTTTCCGTCATCGTCCAGTGCAACCACCTCCCCGTCTAGTACCATGGGGGTTTTAACCTGCTGTAGCTGTTCGAAGATCGCATCAAACTTGGTTTCATACGTGTTGAGGTTACGGGAATACAGTTTCACTTGTTTTGTCCCCACCTCGGCAATCGCTCGGTAGCCGTCCCATTTAATCTCAAATACCCAGCCCTCGCGGTTAAACGGGGCATTCACCAACGTCGCCAACATGGGTTTGACCTTGTGGGGCATTGGCGCTATAAGTTCCGAGGGTAAATCCTTAGGAACGACCGATAGTGGCGGGCGATGATGCTTGACGTCGTCCAGCGTGCGGTGCGTCACTACGGAGTACTCTTGAAGTGTGATATCCTCCGTCGAGGCATAGGCGTCATCGTGCTTTAACAGCAGCCAGGCATTCTCTTCCCGCCCCCGGGTTTTAACCAGGGCAAACTCGCCGTGGAGCTTCTTTCCCTGGAGCGTAAACGTGAGCTTGCCGCTTTTCAACCCTTTGCGAAGCAGCTTCTGGTTGGCCTCACGGCTCAGCTTGGGATCGACGTAGTATTCCCCTTCGTCCCATATAATCACCGTGCCCGCGCCGTAGTTGCCCTTGGGAATAATCCCTTCGAAGGTGCGGTAGTCCATCGGGTGATCCTCCACCGCCATCGCCAGCCGCTTATCCTTGGGATTGAGCGAAGGCCCCTTTGGAACCGCCCAACTGACCAGCACGCCATCAATCTCCAGCCTGAAATCGTAATGAAGATGCGAGGCATGGTGCTTCTGTATCACAAACCGCAGCGGCCCTTCCTCCGCCAGCTTTACCTTGCCGCTGGGTTCCGGTGTGCGGTCGAATTTACGCTTGCTTTGATACTTTTCGAGTGCCATGTTGCCTTACCGTTGCAGGTTTTTTCTTCGTCGCCGGTTCCTTTTTGGTTTCGCCGGCCTTGTTTTGCTCCAGGCTGGCTTTCAGCAGGCCCATGAGGTCATGCACATTGCTTCTCGGGGCGGCTTTTTCCTTTTTGGGCTTGGCTTCCTTTCCCTCCGCCTTTTCCTGGATAACCTGCTGCAAAGTTTCCTTATAGGTATCCTTATAGTCTGCCGGGTTAAACGCTTCCGTCAGTTGCTCAATCAAGGCCAACGCAATGTCCACCTCCTTGGGATTGACGTCCGCGTTGCTTTCCGGAATGTGCAGGCCTTCCGGCTGCCGAATCTCGTCGTAGTAGCGAATCTGGTTCAGGATCAAAATATCGCT
>CALAJO010000160.1 GCA_937922745.1 uncultured cyanobacterium | reverse complement strand
AACTACTTCGACAACACCTCCGTGGACGACGACCTTTCCGGGGCCGGGGCCGGGCACTTGGAACAAATTGTCTTCTCCGACGACTCGGATGTCGACCTGGCTCAGGTCAAGCTGTTAATCGCCGGCTAAGCCGTTAAAACGATTTAAAACCAGAGTGATAATAAATAAACGTTCCACCCATGGCAAGTATCCAACTCGCCCACATTAAAAATACCAGCCAGATCCAACGGGTATTGAGTCCCAAGTCCCCACGCAGACGATGCTGCTTACCGAACTGCAACCGGCAGTATAATGGCGGCTCCGGTTCAGGCTGATCCCTGGGAAACGGATCGTGGGTAAAAACGCTGTATTTGGAACATTCCAAGTTGTCAAAGCGCTGCTTTTTAAACCCAACCATCAGCAAACCCAGGTAAAGCGCCGCAATCAAGATAAAGACGGCCAATATAAACCAGTCCTGAAATCCCGCCAGGCTCACGGATTCATCCATTACAGGCTCCCCCGACTCTTTTCCGTTATGAAGCCATGAAGATAAAAGAATTGATTCTCTGTAAGAGGAATGAATAAAAATCAAGCGATCGCAATTTGTTGCCCAGATTGATGTTTTCGAGGGACTTTATCGGCCAGCAAAACGGCATTATCTCCAGATATTACTTTATACGTTAATTCATCCTGATTAGTATCAAATACTAAAAAGTTGAAATCGCTAATGACTGCTTCTCGAATCCCAGGATAAGGTGGCTTATCAGGATAAAAAATACGTTCCTTCTTGCCGCCTCCACCTGAAATAATTTGTACAAAGCCCGGCTGTTGAAATGGGAATGGTCTCACTTTTTCATAATGGTGTTCATGCCCGGTAAGGTAAAGATCAACACCATAATCAATAAAAACTCGCCCTAGCTCATTCGACAGTTGTTCCATTTCCTTTTGTTCTAATGACGCATGCATCCCCGATGCGCAAAGGGGATAATGTCCATAGACAACCTTATATTCGGCTTTGCTGCGGGCAAGCTCTTTTTTGAGCCACTGTATCTGTTCTTTTGCTAACTGCCTGGCCCAAACATGATTATTTTTATAGGTGCCATCTAGGCCTGGCAGAAAAACAGTTGTGTCCAGAGCAAAGAACTGAACTTTTTCGTTGGGTGACATAAAAGTGTAGTAACGTGGTGTTGTTGATGCATTTTGTTGGGGACTTTTGATATTGAGGATTTTACGGGTAAACTGCTCCTGCAAGGCATGCCAGTAATTTAACTGAATTGAGCCATCGTGTTGCCTTACATCATGATTGCCTAATACCGGGCAAAATTGCACTCCAGCCTTCCACAGCGGTTCATATGGCCTATAAATAGCATCATTAAATAATTCTGATTCCCCATTTTCATAAACATTGTCGCCCAGAATTAGTGCAAATCCAAATGTGTCTTCCGGATTGAGGTAACGTTGCCAAATTGCTTGAGCGACTCGCATTTGATTTTCGTTATGGCTACCTTGATCGCCTAAAACAAGAAATCGATTCATCCGTGCAATGTCTACCAGGCTGGTAAAGCGTCCCCAAAATCCAGTTTTTTGCTTTACGCTCTCAGACGGCTGTTTTTTTTGCTGTGGAGGATAAGGCTGGTAATAAGCCTCAACATTCCGATCCCTATAATTGCTCGGTGGCAAATTGATTGCCCGAGATAGGTTATTCACAATTCTCATTTTCCCCTCCCCAAGTTCAAATATAAGCAGATAATTGAATACTATAAATAAACCTTATGGCAATAAAATGTCGTATTTTGCCTGCCAATGCTATCACTATTAAAGCAACATTGCAAGCCGAGGTGTCAACTCTGTCTCATGCTGCGTTAGTCTCTCTAAACGAGGTTTGGTATCCGTATCGGGAGATTTAAACAAATTCAGCACTTTTTCGAAATCTTGTCTGACATAAGGCTCTATGCCACTACTTAACCAAAGGCGACCATATTGATGCAAATAATCAAGATATTCCTTAAAGTCACGATCCGTTTCTGTTTGACCCAATGTGGCTTTAACTTCTGTCGTCATTTCCATTAATTTCCGCGCATCCTGCATGGCAAGAAGACGTGCGGCAATACTCGACAACATTCGCCCTTTATTACGCAAATCAAATCCTTTCGCTTCAGTAAAGGCGATTTGTATCTTTGCCAACTCCACGCGCTTTAACTTTTCTCGATCGATGTGCGGGGAAGTCAATAGCCGTATTTGGAGTTCTTCGAACTTTAGAGCAGTTTCATATAACTCAGTGCTAATGTGGGACGGGAGATTGCGCTGTTGGATGGCATTTGCAATAAATTGCTCTCGTTTGCGATGATATCCTGCTCTTGCAACAAAAAAGCGATCTAAAAATGCAGAAGGGGATTCTGCATCAGGGTGTTTTGCCAATTCCAACATATATTCAGACAGGCCTTCGGCTTCGAAATTCTGAAGGTTTCCTGCCATATAAAAAGTAGGGAAGCGCATCTCAATATTTTTAGCGAAATTAAGTGGCTCGAAAAAGTTAGCTTGGCCATAATCAATTAATTTAATGTTCGACTCGTCGGACATTAAATTGAACAGGCTGATATTTCGGTGAAGAATGCCCGCTTCGTCAAGTTCAGCCATAGCATCGCAAAGCTGCTCAAGATGATGGTTACGCAATGGGTTTGTAACGCCTGGGTTACTGCCGGGTATAAAATTCATAACCAAGTAAGGTGTCGATCCCACCTGAACCAGGCCAATGTATTGCGGGCTATATTTAAAACCTGACGGTAATTCCTTCGCTGCTTTTAGCTCAGCAGACGGAAAAGGTGACTTGGCCACCAGGTTTCCCTGCCTTGTATGCAAAAGATAAACCTTTCCCTGAACGCCAGAGCCGATAATATACCGAGAATCGGCAGGATGTGCTTGAATGAACTTAAGTTGTTCAATGGCATCGGGCGGTATTTTATCTGCGCCTTCAATAATATTGACGCTTCCCCCAAATCGGATCTGGATCGTATCTTGCTTAAGAGGGCTTAAGGGGAAGGCCTTGTAAGCGGCATGGAGCGTGAGAGGAGATTGAATTAATTTTTGTTTGACCTTCAGTGCGCTGTGAAAGGTGACGAGGGCAGGGAACATCCTTATTTTTCCTGATATTATCATTGAAGGTTTAAATAAAAAACGATAAGACCACTAAATTGCGCCAAAGCTGTCAATTCTTATCCATATTACTTGCCTATGCCTGATGCTTTGCCGATAATGGCGATGTTAACAACCGTATCGGCAGTGATATTGATGTGGCATTTGATTCATTTCATTATTATATTCTTGGCAGAGGGAAATGTGGGTGGGCAAGCCTTCCTGGTTTGGAAGAAATCCATATGGATTACGGGCTGAAAGATACGGAATATGGGTTTGGCATCCAACCGACTTACCCGGTTAACAGACCTTGGAGCTGGCTTAAACGCATCCCGATTGATCATTGCCTTGTTAGTTCCCGATTTGTCGCACTCAATCGTGAAACCGGCCCATCGGTCAACTCGGATCATTATCCTTTGCTGGTTGAACTCGGGTTGATGCCGGACGCTGTGAAGAAATGATGCAAAGACGCCTGGGATATATTTTAACGTCGGTTTTTATCCTGTTGTGGATGACAATCGGTTGGGCGAATGCGCAATCCCAAACAGGGCTGCCCTGCGTGGAAGCGCTAAAAAAGACGAAAGCCGCAAGCCCCCGGCAACCGGAAACCCGGTTTGTCGTGTTCGGGGATAACGGTTCCGGCACACCGTACCAGGAGGATATTGCAAGGCAAATGTGGAGGCACTTCCAGCAGAATCCTTTTCAACTGGCGCTGATGACCGGGGATAACTTTTATTTCTTCGGCAATGTCAATCGCTATGGCGATTGCCGGTTTCTGGCGCCTTACCGGGAGCTGATTTCGCGTTCGGTTTGCTTTTTACCCACACTGGGAAACCACGATGTGGGCCGACCCGTCGGCAACAGCGCGCCATTCTTCCGTTCCTACCGGCAGGAGCAGGTTCGCTTCTTCGGCATCGGCCACGATTATTACGATTACAAGGTCAACGATATCCATTTTGTTGCGCTGAATACCAATACCTATCAAGCGGGTTCGGCCCAAGCCCAATGGTTGCAGCGGACGCTGAACGATAACGATTGCCAAGCTGGCCCTTGCCGCTGGCGAATTGTGTATGGGCACCACCCCATGTATTCCAGCGGCAAGCACGGCTCCACGGCCCGCTTGATTCGCGATTTAAAGCCGGTGCTGGAACGTTACCAGGTGCATCTTTACATCAGCGGGCACGACCATGCCTATGAGCGCTATGGCCGGATTCCAACGCCGTTGACGAACATTGGCTTGAGTAATCAGGCAGAAAACCCCTGGCAGGTGGTTTACTTGGTTTCCGGCGGGGGCGGCGGCGATCTCTACCCGTTTAAGAAGCCCTGTCTGCCAGGTTTACAGCACCGGCGGGCAGATTATCATTTTGTCTCGTTTGCTGCCGTGGGGGAAACCCTTCAGCTCTCGGCCATCAACCGGGATGGGGAGCCTTTCGACCAGGTGACGTATCACACCGGCCCGGTAGGGCTGCAGCCCACAACGCCGGATTCCCAAACATGCGGGAACCATCCTGCGCCGATTCACTACCCGAAACTGAAACCCAGGGCTTGCCCAGCAGCTCGGCGTTAGGAGACAGGCTTTTCCTGCACAGGTCGCTTGCGCTGCGCCAGCAGTTTCCAGCAGTAATAGGTTCCCGTGGCGGACTGCCTGGCACAGAAGGCCGAAAAAGCAAGCCAGTTCAACAGCAGGCCAACTCGGGAAACCGACACCAGGGAAGCATAAGCGCTGTAGGCGCGGTGGGTAAACAAGACCAGTCCGCCAAGTAAAGCAGGAATAAGGAGTGTATGCTGAAGCGTGCCGTAAAGTTGGGGCTTCAGGACGCCTTTGGACACGGTTAACAGCGTGTAGAGAATCGCCAGCACATATGTGCAGCCGAGGAAGTGATAGATTTTAAAGGCGATAAAGGCATTGCCGGTAAACCGATCCTGGTAAGGCGGCTTGAGAAGCCGGTAATAGTAATGGGCCACGAGGTTAATGAATAGGATAAAGGCCAGTGAGGAGCCAATCAGCACGGTTTCCGCCGGGATGACCTGCTTGACCAGGTTCAGGTTGAGCAGGGTTTTAAACGGGTCAAGATGCTTCTGAACCAGCAAATACCAGGCCGAAAAGACAGTCAGCGTGGCGTAGATGAACGCCCTGGGTTTGAGGATAGCCGACGGCTGCCCCGGCGAAAGCAGTTGGATGAGCCACGGCAACGGCGAAGGGCTGGGCTGATCGAAATAATAGGCTGCAAACAGCCTGCGAGGCTGGATAAGTAATAGCCAAACGGTGTTGGCCAGCAATAACCCTTGCAGCAAGATGGTTCGAAACGAGCTGAAAATCCGGGTAAGCATCGTCTTGATATCCAGCCATACCTGGCTGAAGATGCGCATATCATCCGGGGCGTCAACAGGGGCGGGCGGGAGCGGCGGTTTCATCACAATCTCCTTGGGAGCGTGGTTGCATTATTGCCTAAAGAGAAACGGATGGCATGGGTAAAATTGCCTGTTTTCCACAAAATTGAACGATCGAACCCATTTTATGTCAGGCCGCCCTGTCCTTTCTGCGCAGGCAGGAATGACAATGAGAATAGACAATCCCAGACGAACAGAAGCGGCTTTTAAGGCCGCAAGGGGAAAGCTAGTGCCCTGTGGGGTGGAGCCAGTAGGAGAGGACGTTGGACACGAGGCCCAGCCAGAAGCCGAGAAAAGCCCCCAGGAAGGCCAGCCAGCGCAGCTCCCGGTGGCAGATTTTCTGGATGGTTTCTTCCAGCTCCTGGGCGGAAAACTGGTCGATCTTTTCGATGATGACGGTGTTTAGGCTGATGGCGGGCAGCGCCTTGCTCAGCAGGTTCTCCAGCTCCTTGTGCAGGTAGGTGTAAATAAAGGATGCCAGGTCGCGCTTGAGGCCCGGCAGCCAGGACTCGGAGGCCTTGGTGAAGTCGATGTGCATCATGCTGGAGGTGATGGAATGGGTGGCTTCCTCGCTGAGGTTGCAGACGCTTTGCACCACATCCTCCCGGTGTGTAACCAGCATCTTCTTTGTGGCGTCCAGCAGGTACACCCGCATGCTTTCCAGCGTTTCCACCGGCAATTGCTGCGGCGTCAGCTTCACCATGCTTTGGGCAATGCGCTCCTGTAGGTTCAGCTTGACGATGAGTTCGGCAATCATCTGCTCGGCCTCCTCAATCTCATCCGTCAGGAAGTGCCGAAACTGATAGAAACCTTTCTTGGTATCCACAAACTTGAGGATAAAGCCGGAGACCCCACCTACCTTGGCCCGGATGGACTCGTCCAGGATATCGATGGTTTCCGGCGTTAAGGCATTGATGAGCGCGTTACGCAAAGTGGGCGGCGTAGCCCAGTTCTCAAACAGCATTTTGGCCAGGAAGCGGGCCTGATCCTCCTCCAGCCTGATTTTAGGAAGGACGCGCTGGTACAACTGATTGAAGATGGCCTCAAACTGCTTCTCCTCTCCGCTTTCCAGGGCCAGGATAAAGTCGTTCAAAAGCTTCTGGAGCAGCGGCGGAAGCAGGTTGTCCACATAGCGGTAGATGCGCCGGATATGGGTAATATCCTTCAGTTCAGACAGGACGGAACTCAGAATCGCATCCAGCGCGGTAAAAATATTTTCTTCCGTAATCAGCTTTTGCGCCTGCTTTTTTATGTCGTCCTTGGTCAGCAGGATATCCGTGATGGTGTTGGCGATGGAAACCGACAGGTTTCTGCGCCCCCGGGGGAAAATGCCGGGCGTAAACGGAAGCTGGATTTTGGTGCCGGGGATATAGACCGGATTATACGGATGAAACAGCATCCACAAGGCCATCTCCGTGGCAAGCCATCCGTGGAAGGTATAAAACACCGGCTGAAACCAGAAAACCGGCTGGGTAACGCTATGGGTGAGCCAGGAAAAAAAGGCCATCGTCTACCGCTGTCCCTCTCGCTATCCCCTTTATTATAAAGCAGGATGCGAGAATCGGGCGGATCATTTGCAGGCGGTGATGGCTTAAATCCGTAGACCTGTCGATCGGTAGGCCGCATTGCCATACGGATTTGGCTTTGAGGACTGCCTGCCGGCAAAGGCGGGTTCGGCTCCAATTCTGTCGCGAAGGGCAGCCACCTGCGATCGCAAAATGTCGACCTCCCCTTGGAGCGATTCGACCGTCCGAACCTCTTGCTGCTCTGCTTTCCAGCGCTTGCGATGAATGGTTCGATCCAAGACAAAGTTAAAGGGTGCCTTTGCGATTTCAAACCCTTTCTCGATAATCTTGTCGGAATGGTTCATCACGATGGTGGTAATGATGCTGGCAATCGTCAGCTCCTTGACGCCACCCAACCCTACACGCTGGAGCAGACTCATCTGTAGCGTCTTGACGGGCTCCTCAATGACTTCTTTCGGCAGGGCTTTACTGCCGGAGGCAAACAACCCGCGAACGGGGCCGGGTATCATATTCCCCACCAGATTCAGTGGTGCTTTCAACAAACCAAACATCGAAGCATTTTCCCCCTTTGTGCTTCTGGTATTTTTTCTTGTGTTCTATAAAGACGCGTCAAGGCATGTTGTTGACAGCGTGATGTTCACAAGACGTTACAAACTTAACAATCTGCCTACAGCTCCGGATAATATTCCTGTAGTTCGCGCAGCAGCTCCGGCAGGCGATAGTAGTTCATATCCTTCAGCTTCTGGTACTGTTTCAGCGCCATCTCCTTCCGGTCCAGCTCGCAGTAGGAGAGGGTCAGCCTGAAAAGGGTATCCGGATCGTCCGGGGACAGGGCCAAGGCCTTGTAGAATGTATCCACCGACAAGGCCCAGCGCTCCTGGTTCTGGTACACAATCCCCAGGTTGTGCCATGCCATCATGTGTTCCGGGTCTATCTGCAACGATGCCTTGTAAGCCGCAATGGCCTCATCCCAATTCTCCAGCCGATGTTGGGCCAGGCCCAGGTTGTAGTTGGCAGCCTCATATTTCGGGTCAATGGCCAAGGCCCGTTGAAACATCCTCACTGCGGATTTCAGCTCGCCCTTGCGCATATGCGCATCGCCCAGGTTGGTCAGCGAAATAACATCCTTGGGATCCACCATTGCTGCCTTTTGCAAAAGCGGAATCGCCTGGTCATAATCCCCGAGATGTATGTGAATCCAGCCCATGTTGCACAACGCGGCAACCTGGTTGGGATCCGCTTCCAGGGTCTTCCGATACCACGCCAGGCTTTCGTCATAGTCCTCGCATTCCTGGTGGATATAGCCCATGTTGTAAATGTAGTTGGTATCGGACGGCCGACGTTCCAAAGCCGTGCGAATGCAGGTGAGCGCATTTTTAAACTGGCCGTCCTCGCAGTAGGCCAGCCCCATGCTGTTGTAGATGTCCGTGATCATCTCCTCGTCGGCGCATAGCTTCATCGCCTTGCGGTACCGACGAATGGCGCGCTTCCAGTCCTTCATCAGGGTGTAGCACTCTGCCAGCTTGTAATGCCAGATGGGATCCTTGGGGCGCAGATACACCATCATCTGGCATTCCTCGTACTGTACCTGCTGCCAACCGGACTCGAAACGGCGTTCTTTATCAAACATACAACGACCCCCGACGCATCTGCGGCTGATGTGAATTATGACAGTTATCGGCTGAAAATGCCGGGACTTTAACGGTCAATATTCTGTATCATCAGTCTCAGCAAAGGCCCAACGTCTGTCGGATCATTATATTCCAATCTGCGAGAGAGTTCCGCCTGGGTCAAGTTGCCGTCATTCCAAAGGCATTTCAGGAAAACGCCCACTTCCGGGTTCTGATACCAGTCTTCGCCCTGGGTGGTGTAGGAGCCGTAATGCGTTTGCAGGAATTCCCGCAGTTGCGCCTCCAGGGCCCACGCCGTAAGATAATCCGCCACATAGAAGCCGGCGTCCACATCGCGGCTCCACCCTTCGGCATCGTACCGAAAGCCCGTGCCGCGGGTCAGCAGTTCCGCATAGCGCTCCGGCTTGCCCGCCAGGGAATCACCCTGGTACAGAAACAGCTCGAACTGCATTTTACTGCTGTAACGCCGCAGCATGTACAAATCGTTCAAGGCGCTGCGACGGATGGCCTGAATGGCCTCCGCTTCCGTCAGCAAGGCCACGTTCATCAACCAATGCTTGTTGAGGAACAGGTTTTGGAACAGATAGGCGTAAGACTCCGTGACCGTGTTGTTGCCCATCAGCGCCAGGGGATAGCTCAGCTCCGGGCTGACGTAGGCAAAGTGGTGCGCATGCCCGGACTCGTGAAAAAAGGCGGAGTAGTCGTCCAGCCCGCCCTCGGGCTTGACGGACAGGTAAACTTCAGACGGGACGCTGGCCGGGTACACATACGCCCTGGAGCGCTTGCCCTCGCGCTTGGCGATATCCAGCAAAATGCGGGTTTTGCGGGCCGGGTCGCTAACGCTCCGCGTATACTCGTCCTTGGAGCGGTAATCCACCGTATCGGCAATCTCGGAGAAGTTGAGGCCCATTTCATCGAAAGTCTTCCGCGCCATGCGCATCAGGTCGGCTTCCGGAAATTTCCGATCGATATGGGCCATTTCATCGGATTTCCCATGGAAGACGTAGGAGATATCCGCGCGGGTTGCCTGGTCGAAACTTGCGCCGGTGCGCCGCTGGTAGAGTTCGGCCATTTTGGGGGAATAAATGGCATCGGTTTCCTCAACCAGTTGCTTGCCTTTCTCGCCCAGCTTCGCCAGGTTATGCCCGCTGGATTGGCTATAGAATGACACCAGATCCGGATAACCGAGGTCGGCGAACATCCGGTTCTCCTTGTGGAACAGTTCGATAAAGCGGGGCGTGACCTTGTCGGCATAGGTTTCGGACACGCGGGCATACAGCGCCTCGCGCTTGGCTTTTTCCGGGATGCGCTTGAACAGCTCGAAGGTATCCTCGTACAGCACGGTATTTAGGGTTTTGCCTTCGGCATCCTGTATATCGAGGCCGGAAACGTCAATCATCAATGTGTTCTTCAGGTTCGTCAGTTCATCGGACTCCTTGGAGAAGTGGTTCCCGATGTACGTCCCCAGGGATTCCACAAACAGGCGCTTGATCTCCTCATCGTGCGGATGCCGGTCGTACAGGGTCTTCAATCGCTGGAATGTGGCCTCGTCCTGCAACAGGGGGTATTTCGCATAAATCTCGGTGGAGTTATAGTTCTCTTCCAGCCGGGCGGTGGCAAACAGGTAATACGACCTGGCAAAGTCCAGGTTGGCCTGCTTGAATGCCTCTTTCACCTCTTCGAGAAATGCGCTGTCCGTTTGTGCCAGTTGCAGCGATGTCGTGGTCATAGGGGGATGTCCTTCGATCAACATTGATACCTTTCCATCTTACCAGATGTGGCCGCGCGACACAGTTCGCTAACTGGCGAAGCCTTTGGGAGAAGGCATCAAGCCTCCCGTGAAATTTTAAGGGACATTGAATCAATTTATGGATTTGTCACTTTAAAGCTTGCTATCAACATTTCCATATTATTTGTTTTTATAAAAATAACTAAGTTATCTCTCTCTTTATTAGGAATCCATGAGTCAAGGAGAATTCGTATGGGATCTATTCCACCTAGCCATGTCTCTGGCCTTACAGAGCGTCAGCGTGTCGGCCTTCGGATGGTTGGCCACGATTTGAACGACGATGGCAAAATCAACGGCAGCGTCATTCTTAAAACCCTGCTCAACCCGGAAGGCAGCGGTAACTCCGCCTTCCTTAAAACAGCGGAAAGCAGAAACACCGTCAATCTTCATTTAATCCTGGATTATTTTGACGATCGACAGATTAACGGCAGCAGTCTGCGCCGCGACCTGGCCAAAACGTACAAAATCGTTACCGGCCACGATATTACGCAGCAACTGATGAGCGCCCCCTTGGAAGCGGCCCCGCTCTCCGCAGCCGAGTTGTTCAAAACGCAGCCCTCGCCGTTTACCCGTGAAGGGTTACAGCAAATGGTGAAGGATACCGGCATGTCCATGCTGGAGATCGTAAACATTGCCCTGTGGGGCCATGATGCGATTGACAACTTCGGCCCGAACGGGCGTAACCTGGATGGCAGCGCGCTTGAGCCCAGCTTAACCGACCCCAACCACCTGGATTTCGGGATGGTTAACGGGGTACCCGGCGCCAAGCAGTATGTGCAAGAACTGATTAACCGTGATAAGGCCAACTTTGGCAAAGTTAACGGTAACGCCCTCAACTTCGACTTCCTCAAAATTCTTGAGAGATTGCTGAAGATCCCGGGCGGCATTATTGGCAACCGCTAATGCGCCAGTGGATTCGCCGGCGCCTGCGTGAAATCTTTCATACGCCACGGCCCTGCTTCTGCGGTGTAACACTGCAAGCCTGCCGATAATTGAAATATGCGGAAAGTTTAAAGCCCCGACACCCATGGGTCGGGGCTTCAAGCTATCGGTTAGGTTAATTCTGATCCGGGCGCTTGCGCGAGGGAAACTGTTTTTGCTGATGCACGATGGCGTGGTAAACGGCCTGGAAGGTCCTGAACTTCTCCAGCATCTCGGGAGACATATCTTCCGGGGAGATGGTTTGATGCTCTTCCGCGTCATCCTCCATTGCCGGGGCGCGACGCACCTCAATCAAAATCTGCGGAACCTGGCGACTGCGCTCCGTCTGATCCTGCACGCCCTGAAGCACGTTGCCAGCAATCATGTTCAGGTTGTTCACCTGTTTGCCCATTGTCTGTAAGCTGTTTACAACGCCGCCCATGGCCTTGTTGATTGCGCTGAATTGGCGTGCCATTTCATCTTCTTCGCGGGTCACCTTGTACTGTATCTGCTCCTGAAAATGAAGCAGTTGCCTTAAACTGGCGCGAACCTACCAAAGCACGTAACATACAACAACAAGCGCGGCTGTCGTGATTGTGGCTAAAATCGTCGTAACCATTTCATTCGCCTGATTTCTGGTTCTTCTTCTTCAATCATATAAAAAGACGGTCGGATCACAAAAAGTTCATTTATCGGGTTGTGTTCCTCCCTTCATGATAATCAGTTTTTGCATAAATTGTGATAGCTTAAGGATTTAATAATAATTTTGTACAATAGTTTAATATGGTGCAAATCAATCTGTATAGGATGGCGAATGGCAAATTTAACCGGTTGGCGTCAAGCCGCACAAGCTTATTCAGTGGAAAAAAGGGAGATTGTGTTATACACGCCAGATAATTGCGCATTTACAAGGCTAAACACCTTGATTATCGGGGTTTTCCACGGGGATGAGCGGGAGGCGGAAATGCTTTCAAATGCATTTTTAGCCCAGGTGGGCAATCTCCAGGATGCGCCCGCGGTCGGCATTATTCCCATCCTCAACCCGGATGGCTTCGAGCGCAACCAGCGAATGAACGCAACCGGCGTCGATCTCAACCGCAATTTCCCCACAAGGGATTGGGCGGAACTGAACCCGGATACCATCTATTACTCCGGCCCCGCAGCGGGCAGCGAGCCGGAAACCCAGTTTGTGCTGCAAGTTTTGGCGCAATTCCAACCAGAGAAGATTGTGACACTGCACACGCCCTACAAGGTCATCAACTTCGACGGCCCCGCAGAGGCATTGGCGAATACCATGGCCCGGCATAACGGCTACCCCGTGGTTGCCGATATCGGGTATTCCACGCCCGGGTCCTTTGGCACTTACGTGGGCAAAGAAAGGAACATCCCAACCATTACGCTGGAGCTGCCGGAAGAAAACTTTACACAGGATGAGCTTCAGCGGAACATAGAAGCGCTTATGGCCTCAGTTTACTGGCCTACTAACCAATAGTAGGTGTAAATATCCGCATATATTGTGCGTTTTGCCTGTTGATCCCGATTGCAAAATATGGTACAGTCACATCCACGCGATTGATAAATGACATTAAACACCATTTAGGTTGAAACACGAATTATGGGTGGAAAATCAAACTCGGAGGGCAATTGGGATGATGAAAACACCAACGGTTCAATCCGGACAGCTTTCAGGTAATCAGGCCGCAAGGTTCCGTGCAGGCTATACGCCAGCCATTTTAGATTCCTACTTTCATTACGATCCCTGGTACCATTCGCCGGATGCGTTTACGCCGAGCCAAAATAAGCCATGGTTGCTGCGGCAGTTGCTGCGCGTGCAAAACAAGGTTCGCGGGTTCGTGGATCATATCGTGGACAAGATTGAGTCGTTTTATAGCCGCAAAAATAGTGACGTCCGGCATCTTGCCCATTCCATGCTGGGCGGATTCGATAAACCAGCGAAACCCACCCGCAATAGCGTTTACCCAACCGCAAGTTGGCAGGCATAAATTTACAGGCAGCTTTAAATAACAATCCAGCTCAAAAAAATAAGTCCCGGATGAAATAACCGGGACTTATTTCTTAATATGCTGTTACGGCGTTAACCAGCGGGCTGTTGCTCCGGGGAAGCGGCAGCGTAGCTCATCCCGCCCATCTCATCAGGGGTAAGCTGATGGAAGCTGAGGCTGATGCGACGCTCTTCCGGGTTAAACTTCACAATGTAGGTTTCAATCTTGTCACCCACATTAATCTGCTTGCCGGTTTCATTCTGGTAATCCGTAATGTCACGGCTGGGCAACAAGGCTTCCACACCCGGATACACTTCGACGAAGGCGCCAAAATGCTTGATACGGTTTACGGTGCCTTCCACCTTCTGGTTCAGCGACAGGATCTTGACGACCTCGTTCCAGGGATCCGGGAACTGGCTCTTGATGCTGAGGCTGACGCGCTGCTTGTCGTAGTCGATGCCGATGACTTCAACCTTGACCTTTTCCCCGATGCTGAGGATATCCGAAGGATGCTCAACCCAGCGCCAGGACATCTGGGACAGGGGCAGCAGGCCATCGACGCCGCCGAGATCGATGAAGGCACCGAAATCGGTGAGACGAACGACTTCCCCTTCCACGATGTCGCCAATCTGTAGATCGGCAAACAGTTCGCGGCGCTGCTCGGCCATTTGCTCGGCCATCACCTTGCGGTGGGAAAGGATAATATTGTTGCGCTGCTGATCCAGGCTCAGGATCTTGAAGGGCAGGGTTTGCCCCACCAGATCTTCAAGTGAGGATTTGACGCGCAGATGACTGGAAGGAACGAACCCTCTCAGGCCCATTACATCAATCAGCAAGCCGCCTTTAACAACGCTGTTAACCGTACATTCAATAACGGCATCCTTGTTAACCAGCTCTTGCAGGTCGTTCCAGCTTTGGGCCGTAAACACCCGGCGACGGGACAGGGTGAGCTGGCCGTCTTCGTTTTCTTCGCGAAGAATGAAAAAGTCCATTTCCTCGCCTGGCTTCATGGCGTCCTGGGAGTTACCGGTATTGGAAAATTCCTTACTGGGCAGATAGGCCGCTGTTTTTGCACCGATATCCACCATGGCGCCAGCCGATTCAACGGAAATGATCGATCCTTTTACAATATCACCTTTTTTGAAATTGTAGTCGTAGCGCTGCAATAACGCTTCGAATTCCTGGATCAGCTCATTGGACGTTTCATTCTCGGTTGTGCGTGGCTTTTTACCCGATGGGGACATTAGGAATGGTGACCTCCTGACCAACAAATATGTTAGTGGACTATTATACAATAGTTCACTTTACAAATATTAGCAACCCCGATGCTATCAATCAACCATCTGTTGGTGGATAAAAGCCGATCGTAATTTTAACAGGGCCCGTTTTTCAGCCTGCCGGATGCACTCCCTGGTTACCCCGTATTCGGAGCCTAAGCGTTCCAATGTCCATTTCTTACCAGAATCGGTCCCGGTCATCAACCCGAAACGTTTTTCGAGAATCTCCCGTTCGTTGCCTTTCAGCTCGGTTTGCATGGCCAGATAGAGAAAGCGCTTGTTATCACTTTTATATAAAAGCTCCTCAATCCCCAGCTCATCCGTGGGGATGACCTCGGCCAGGGTTTGGGAGGTTTCATCGCCGCCGGGCACTTCCGCTTCCAGGCTCAGCGGTTTTTGGGAAATATGCAGCAATTGCGCCACCTTTTTGCAGGACAAGCCCATCAACTTGGCCAGTTCCGGCACATCGGGCTGTTTGCCGTGAGCCTCCTTATATTCATCCGTAATTTTGCGCAGCTTGCTAATTCCGTCGATCACATGCGAAGGCAGGCGGATGGGGCGATCATGCTCGGCAAAGGCCTGCAGCACCGCCTGGCGGATCCACCAGGTGGCATAGGTGGAAAACCGGTAACCCAGTCGCCAGTTATACTTCTCCACCGCGCGAATCAGGCCGACATTCCCTTCCTGGATCAAATCCAGAAAAGACAAGCCCGGACGCCCCGTATATTTTTTGGCAATGCTCACCACCAGGCGCAGGTTGGCGGAGATCAGCCGTTGTTTGGCCTGCTTGTCCCCTTTCTCGATGCGCTTGGCCAGGTCAATCTCCTCGTCCTTGGTCAACAGGTCGGCCTGGCGATTAAGCCGCCGCAAATACGTGTCCGTCCAGTCGTCGCGGTAATCCGCAGTGGGAATGTATTCCTTGTCGTCGCTCACAATCGCGGAAAAAACAGCACCCTGATCAGCAGAGAATAATGTCGTCATCGGCAATCTCCCTGTTACTTCTCTCACACCGTTTCCATGGCAACCCAAAATAGTTCCGAGCCCTGGAAATCACCAGAGCGTGGAAAATAACCGTTTCAGCCTGCGTAAACCCAGGCTGTTATGCAAAAATCGTTTTAAAGCTTATCGAAACGAAAGACCTAATGGAAATTTGAGGAACTTCTAATTGTAGTATTATCCATGTTATATCAAAAAGCTATTGTTTATAACAAAATGTTACAACAATAGCTTTCAGAGGTTTAAAAATTGGCAGTGCAGGGTAAGCGGATCGATTCCCGTACTATTCTACCCCTTTACTGGGTTTGGGAGCCCTCCTGGCGGGCGCCTTGCGTTCTGGTGCGTTGCTGCTGGGCTTCTTTCGTCAACGGCTCAGGCGGCTTCTTCCCGGAGGGATTCACCTGGTAGTGGTTGGTTTGCACGTCTTGCACAATTTCTTCTCCCTTCGGCAGCGTCAGGAACACCTGGTAGATATGATCTTCCTGGGACAAGTCGTACTGGATGCGGTCGTTCTGCGTCTTTTTATCCACCACCTTATAGCCCATCCGCTGGAATTGGCTTTCGTAATACTTCACGGGCTGGCCCGGCTCCAGTTCTTCCGGGGTGTCCAGTTCGCCGCCCGCCGCGGCAGGGCGCTCATCCTTGGCGCTCAGGTCCTGGGTTCCAACCATTCGCTCATCGGTATCGGGCTTCACCATCTCGCGCCCCTCGTCGCGAGAAATATCGGTATTGGCCGACTGGCAGGCCATCAGGGAAACCGCCAACAGGGACGTTGCAAATAAACCGGACGCAAGACGAATCATCAAAACCACCTCTTCTTATACCTATATATAATGAATAAGCTCATCATAACGAACCGCCCGGATCGCAATCCATTGGCTAACCAGCCAATTCAACACGCTGCTGTTGTAAATACTTCTTAAAATTTCGGCTCGAAAATGCAATATGGAAACTTGAAGGACGTTTTCCCATTGTCATTTGTTATTCAAGGATAAAGACAATGCAAGTCAATTCCATCTCCAGATATTCGTTTCAACACGGCGTTGCCCCAAAATGTAAGGACGCAAGCCAATAGCCACGTTCAGCCCAAATTCGGGCAGTTTTCCAGTTTAAGCACAACCTTTTTAAACGAATCCACTGCGTTTGATTATATGCAGGATGAAGGGCTGTCCGGCAACCCCTCGGACCAGGATCTCCTGAACCACGAATTGGGTAAGCGCGAAAACGCCGCACTAAAGCAATTTTGCGATTCACATTTTATCGAACTCTATCCAAAAGACGGCTTAAAGGTCGAGGTTCGCGTTTATAGAACATCAAGAGATCAAAATGCTTTGTTCGAAGGAACGACAAAACGCCCTGCAGACATCCGCCAAATTATTGAGCTGTTATCTCAGGCGAAAAAACGAATCCAAGGTTAATTCAGGGCTTCGCTACCTGAAGCGGCAACCTTGCGGGTCTGGATAAAGCGGTAAATCACAAAATGCCCGAGGTAGCACACCGGGGTAAGCGCAACGGCAATGAAAAACTTGACCCCGTAGTTGTTCACGGCGATTTCCATAATCTGCGCGGAGGGCAGCTTGCCGCCAAAAGCAATAAAGGCCACCACCAGGGAGTCGATGAGCTGGGACACCACGGTGGAGCCGGTGGCCCGAAGCCAGAGCATCTTTTCCTGGGAAATGCGGCGCAGAAAGTGAAACACCTGGATATCCAGGAACTGGCCCAGCAGGTAGGCGCATAAGGACGCGATAAACATGCGGGTGGAAAGCCCGAAGACGATCTCGAAACTGGCTTGCGGAATCGGGGAATCCGGGTGGGCCGGCAGGAGCCGGGCGGCATACAGCAGGGCTACGGCAAAAATCGCCATGCCAAGGCCCACCAGCGTAATAAACTGGGCCCCTTTCTTGCCGTAAAATTCGTTGATCAGGTCGGTCAGCACAAACGTCAGCGGGAAGGGGATAATCCCGGCGGAAAGGATGCGGGCGGGAATCACCATCCCGGCAAGCCCAATCGCAGCCAGGTCAAACGGCCCAACCAGGATCAGCTTCGAGCCGATGATATCGGCAATGACCAGGGCCGTGACGAAAAAGGCGCAGAGAATCACATAAACATGGTGCGAGGACGGGCTGCTCATACGGGTTCAACTCTTCTGGGGCTTTCCCCATTCTAACCCAAGCGGCGCTACCGTAAAGCAAATGGTGTTTTAATGGCCGAAATTGTAACGCCGCTCCAGGTGCCGGGCCAGGCGGGAGAGGCCATAGCAGATAAAAAAGTAGATTATGGCAATCACCAGCAGCATCATGGCTTCGTGCATGGTGGTTTCGTAGATAATCTCGGCGGCGCGGGTCAACTCAATCAGCCCGATAATGGAGGCCAGGGAAGTATCCTTAATCAGCGTGACAAACTGGTTCACGATGGCGGGCAGCATTCGCCCCACGGCCAGGGGGACAAAGATGTAAACCAGGCGCTGTAGCGTGTTAAAACCCAGGCTCTTGGCGGCCTCGATCTCTTCCCTGCGAAGGGAGGCGAAGCCGCCGCGCAGGATTTCCGACACGTAGGCGCTGGTGGAAAGGCTCAGGGCCACGCAGGCCGAGGCAAAAACCGAGGGGTGAAAATCCAGCAGCGGCATCAGCCCGAAATGCACCAGCGCAATCAGCATCACCACGGGGATGCTGCGTAAAACGTACACCAGCCCGGCAGAAAACGGGCCTAAAAACGGCAGCCCGTAAAACCGGAAAATCGCCAACTTTAAGCCGCCGATAAAGCTGATCGCCATTACCAGCACAGACAGGCCCAATGTAATGCCAAGCCCTTGCAGCAGCAACGGCGCGTATACCAGCAGTTCCTGCGGGTGGAACCAGCTAGGCATGGGCACCCTCTTCCCGCCAGGAGGCCTTGACGACCCACTGCTCCAAGGCCTTAAACAAGGCGCTTAGCATTAGGATGAGCCCCATGTACAACGCAATGCCTAGGACAAAGAACTCCAGGTACCGAAAATGTGTCGCCCCCCCTTGAAACACCACGAAAAACAGATCCGGCACGCTGATAAACGCCACGAGCGAAGTGTTCTTCACCAGCCCGGCCATCTGGTTGCCGTAAGGGGGCAACAATATCCCCATTGCCTGCGGAAAAACCACATGCCGATAGGTTTGCAGCCGGGTAAACCCCAAGGCTAGGCCGCTTTCCACCTGCTCCTTGGGGATGGCGTCCAGGGCGGCGCGGTACACTTCTGCCAGGTAAGCGCCGGTTTGCAGGCTCAGGGCCAGGATGCCGCACACCATGGGCGTCAAGGTCATTCCAAAATGCGGCAATCCCTTGTAAAAAAAATAAATCTGCACCAGGAGCGGGGTGTTTCGGAAAAGCTGGATGTAGCCCTGCGCCAGCCACTGGAAAACCCGCACCGGCTGCTTGCCCAGCAAAAACGCAACAAACCCGGCAAGGGTAGCTGCCAGGGCTGAAACGGCAAAAATGGTTAATGTGGTCATGACCCCGTCGCGGATGGCCCCGGCG
>CALAJO010000159.1 GCA_937922745.1 uncultured cyanobacterium | reverse complement strand
CCCGGTAACACCCGGCCTGCGAACCGCTTCATCGTAATACATGCGGAACTGTTTTTCCGGCAGCATGTAACGACGTCTGGCTTCCTGTTTGGCGCGCAACTGGATAGCGTATTCAGACAGCTTTTTGCGAGCCTGGCCGTGTTGACCGGAAGCATAGGATTTTCTATCAAGGGTACATTTCGTATCGCACTTGATGCCTTTGAGGAACAGCTTGATTCCTTCGTTACGGCACAGCTTACATACGGATTTACGATATCGGGCCAAGGGTGGTAATCTCCTCGTTCTTTGTATTCTTAAACTCGTCTACGCTTGGGGGGTCTGCACCCGTTGTGAGGAATCGGGGTGACATCCTTAATCAAGGAAATCTCAAGGCCGGCAACCTGCAATGCACGGATTGCCGTCTCGCGGCCGCTTCCAGGGCCACTGACGTAAACCTTGACCGAGCGCATACCATGGTCGATGGACTTCTTCGCCACATCTTCTGCGGCGGACTGGGCTGCAAACGGGGTGCCTTTACGGGCGCCTTTAAATCCGCAAACACCGGCGCTGGACCATGCAATCACGTTACCCTGCGGATCGGTGGATGTGACGATGCTGTTGTTAAAGGTGGATTGTATGTGAACAACCCCTTGCAAAACGTTCTTCTTTTCTTTGCGTTTTGTTTTGGATTTATCCTTTTGTTTAGCCATAGGTGATTACTCAGTCTCCACGGATTGCTTTAAACTTAACCGGCTTTTTTGCGAACTTGGCTGGGACGGCGGCCGCGACGGGTTTTGGCGTTGGTTTTAGTACGCTGGCCACGGACAGGCAGGTTGCGACGGTGACGCTGGCCACGGTAGCAGTTGATTTCCTGCAAGCGTTTAATATCCATCCCGATTTTACGGCGCAAATCACCTTCAACCTGATAGTTTCTCTCAATCTCTTCCCGGAGGCGGTTGATATCGTCCTCGGTCAAATCATCCGAACGCTTATCAGGGTCAATGCCGGTCGCCTCAAGGATTTTTTTACTGGAAGGAAGGCCAATGCCGTAAATATAGGTTAAAGCCCACTGCATTTTCTTATTGCGAGGGAGATCTACACCAACAATCCGAGCCATTTTTTCTCCAAGATTTTTCCTTGTTAAATACTGTGAGTCAAAACAATACTTGAAAAAAAATTACGAATCAAGTGCATGATGCAGCCCTTCTTCGAAATTTTTGAGGTACAGACGCCGGAGCGCCCAAATACGCACCCAAGTATTTTGACACTATAAAATTCTAACAACAACAGTCAGGAATTTCTAATGCCGTTCCTCTAGCTAATCCGAAATACTGTCATTTTTAAAGCGCGGCGGTTCATTTGCTTCAAAAAACGTAACAATTTCATCCCAAGGATCGCCCACAACCCATTGGGTCGTAACATATTCACCCAGATTCCACACGCCATCCGCCCGATAATTGTTATAATGGTCCTCTGCAAAAACCAGGATGTTAAATGTCGAAAGGCAACGGAAGATATACTCTATTGTCGTTTTTTCTTCAAACCAGTTATCTTCCAGATACACCTCGTAATTAACGATCGAGGCATTGACCCAGTCACGAAAGGCGTTGAGAAACTGGTACAGATCCGTTGATTCAGACCGCAACTGTTCAAACTTATCTCGAATGGTTCCGGAAGGCGTCATATCATCCCGCCCAAGGCGAGGGCTCCTTTGCTGGGATTCTGATCCTATGTTACTTTCTCGGGTCAATTTAAACACACCGCGCTACGATTATGCATTATTTTTTTGGTTCGTTTCACCCATGCAGGTGTCCCATTTTTATCAAGGGCACTATCATGAAAACATGAGGCGCTTAAAAATTGCCAAAGGTGCGTGGAATGACTTTTAACGAAGAGGAAAACAACCCGCTTGTCTGCTTTTGCTTTAACATCAAGCTGCATGAGGTTCAGACCATCATTATCCAGGAGGATGTCCATACCATTTTCGATATTATGGCGCGTTGCAAAGCCGGCAACGGCTGCACCAGCTGCTGGCCACTACTGGAAGAACTACTTTCGCTCAAGCCCCCTGAACCAGGCGGATTTTAATCCAGGCATTGAAATCTGTACCATTTTAATAAATGATAGATACGGAATTGCCGACTGAATCACACAAGAAGGATATAAGCCTATGCCAACACAGGGACACTCTCTGATCGACATCCAAAGCAGCCCGGATACTCGAGGGATTGCTCTTCAGAAAGTGGGCGTCAAGGATGTGACTGTCCCCCTTAACATTGTGCAGAAAGATGGCCACTCCCAGATGGTTTCCGCCAAGGTAACGATGAGTGTGGACTTGCCGGCGACGGAAAAAGGCACCCACCTTTCCCGCTTCATCATCCAATTAGCGGAAAATAGTCGAAGCAAAGCGTTTTGCTACAATCTCAAGGATATTCTACAGGATACGGTGGACAGGCTGGGCTCCCAAAATGCGTTTATCAAGATAGATTTCCCCTATTTCATCGAGCGCAAGTCCCCTGTTTCCGAGATGCTGGCCCCGATGGCGTATAATTGCAGTTTCTCCGCCTCATTAATGAACGGGCAATATGACTTTGCACTCGGACTTGACGTACCGATTACGACGCTTTGCCCATGCAGCAAGGCGATATCAAAGTATGGCGCGCATAACCAGCGGGCCAGTATCGAAGCGCAGTTGCGCCTGGATACCCAGGCCGACCATGAAGTCCTGTGGATAGAAGACCTGGTGGCCTCGCTGGAAGAGTGCGGCTCCTGCCCGGTATACCCTATTCTGAAGCGCGAAGATGAAAAATACGTAACCGAGCGCGCCTATGAGAATCCCAAATTCGTTGAGGATGTGATACGCGAGTCCATCAAGCTCTTCCAATCGCTGCCAACGATTGTCGGCTATGAAATCAAGGTGGAAGCGTTCGAGAGTATTCACGGACATAATGCCTGGGCGTACCAGAAGGAAAATATGTAAACACTTCACGCTTTTTCATTAAATTTAGAACAAGAGGCTAAAATTTAGCCTCTTGTTTATTTTTGACTAGCCAAGCAAGCGATAGGCTTTAAGTTAAATCTGAATTAAACTTTATTTTATAAAAACAGTTAAATTTTGTTACAGTTTATATCCTTCATCAACAATAAATGATATGCCCCGGTTTTTATCCAATCATAAGATAAGTGAGTTCAGTAAAACGGGTACGGTACAAAATGATCAAGCAAACGGGTCAATTTCTAGGCCTTCTTATCGGTTCCAGCCTCTCTCCTTCCTGGTTTCTGATGCGTCAGGCGCTTGGGGAATACTTCAGCCTGGATAACGCGCTTTCCGGGCCATATGGGATGATTGCGGAATATAACAAATTTAATCTCATCGTCAATATGTATCCACAGGATATCTTACAAGGGTTAGTTCCCAAACTGATCTTAATCCTTGTCCTCGGTTGCACGTTTGTATCCGTCTTTAGCATCCTGGGAGGCCGCTTGGCCGTCTACCTGGCGGATCAATACAACAACGCCAAACCCACTTTATCTTCGTAAGACGAACAAGCTCAAAAAAGAACGCTCTTCTGATGAGAAGAGCGTTCTTTTTGTTTAAAGGCTAACGAAGTCTATTCTTCGTCGTCTTCGAAATCAAAGTCCTGATCGCCGTCCTCATCGTCATCTCCGCCAGTGGAGAAAACGTTTGCGGTATCATCAACCAGAATATCCTCTTCATCCAGAATCAAGTCGCCAAGCGTTTCCTGGGAAATCTCCGGAGAGCCGAACATGCTTTCGATCTCTTCCAGGATTGCCGAGGGCTTGCGAGCCGTAAAGCGGGATCCGGCAGCCTGATCATCCAGCATATCCGCCCGCTCATCCTTAAAGTGCGGGAAGCCGGTTCCGGCAGGAATCAAACGACCAATGATGACGTTCTCTTTCAAGCCGCGCAGGATATCGAGTTTGCCTTCTACGGCGGCCTCGGTCAGGACGCGGGTGGTTTCCTGGAAGCTGGCTGCGGAGATGAAGCTATCGGTATTTAAGCTGGCCTTGGTAATCCCCAGCAGCACCGAATGGTACTCCGGCATGGCGCCACCGCCAGCCTCTTCCATCCGCTTCACTTCTTCCAGAACATTCTTCTCATCGATTAATTCGCCAGGCAGCAAGCGGCTATCACCGGAATCATCGACTTTAACCTTCTTGGACATCTGGCGAACAATGATTTCAACGTGCTTATCGGCAATTTCAACGCCTTGCGAACGGTAAACACGCTGTACTTCATCTACCAGGTACTTCCGGACGGCTTCAACGCCCATAATTTCCAGGATATCGTGCGGGTTGATGACACCATCCGTTAATGGCTGACCAGCCTTAACCTGCTCTTTATGCTCAACCAGAATGTTAGCACCCATTGGCACCTGGACTTCCGAACGACCATGCTCCTCGCTAACCAGGAAGAGCTTGGGGACGTCCTCGTCCCATTCGATCTCGGCAACACAGTCGTGTGAGGAAATGATTGCGGTTTCCTTGGATTTCCGGCCTTCGAGAAGTTCTTCAACCCTCGGAAGACCCTGGACAATATCCCCGGCCTTTTGTCTTTCGAAGACAAGGGTCGCAATCAAGTCACCGCGCTGCACCAGGCTGTGATTTTCAACCTGCAACTGTGTCCCGTTGCTAATCAGGTAAGGATGCCCGGTGCGAATGGTGATAGACTTGCCGTCCACCTTTTCTACACGGCCGGAAATCTCGGCAACCTGGCCACCGGCCAACAGGTCATCCATACGAACGTACTGTCCTTCCGCAACCTTGGGCTTATCGCTAATCGAGACAACCTCATTGTGCGAATCCGTTACAATCAGGATACGTCGGACTTCCTTCTCGGAAGAGGCGTTCCCCAGACTAACCGAACCATCGTTCCGCGCCAGAACCTGGGTTTTCACAACCGGTGTGCGCTTGTCGATTACCTGGCCATCTTGCACAAGCAGCTGGGTTTGGGTTGCTGCCTGCATTTTAGCGGCCTCGCCAGCACCTTCACGACGAATCGTCAGGTTTTCCAAAACAGCAATCTTGTGGTTGCCGGTTGCCGCATCCTCTTCCACAATCCCTTTCAGGCGGGAGAGATAGCCCTGCATCTGCAGCACCAGGCTGGTACGCAGCAAGGAGGCTCCCTCAATCTGGCGAATCTTATCGCCATCCTTGAAGGTCAGCTGGGTAACCGGGACGATACTGATATTTTCCTCTTCCGTCGAAGCAAACTGGATGGACACTTCGTGCGGGGCAACATGGAATTCCTGTACCGGGCGTACCAACACTTCGGCATATTCATAGTTGGTCGTATCTTCCAGTTCCTCGAAGTCTTCGTCGTCATCCGGCTCGGCAATCTGGAAGCTGATGGTGATCATGGACTTCTCTTTCGCCACAATCCCTGGAGCAACCTCGGTACCGGCATCAACTACCGTGCCATCATCAACGTTGATGTTCCCGACTTCATCCACACGGAAGAGTTCGCCAGGGCGGACAATGACTTCGTGAATAATGTCGTTATCCTCAACGATTTCAACAATCCCGCTAATGCGTGTCACAACATCCTTGACGACTTCCGTTCCGGCTTCCACAAAGGTACCGGATTCAGCCATCTTCAAGGAAGCGTCCTTACTCACCTGGTGGATTTCTTCCGGAATAAAGTAGACCTTGCCCGGCTTGGTCAAGACGCGCTGATCATCCACTTCAACGTCATCGTAGCGGATTTCGCCGCTGGTGGGCACCATTGTCGACTCGTCAATCAACTCGGCGATGATGCTGTTGTTCTCAACCATTGTGCCCACAGGGGACTTGATAATGTAGGTCTCGTCACTGTCTTCGACACGCCACAGCTGTTCTTTCTTTGTGGTCTCAAGTGCCGCGTTTTGGGGATGGGTCGAAGCGATAATAATCGTCAACTCTTTCCCTTCAACAATTTTTTCAATGGTTTCACCACCAGACGTAATCTCTTCAGTCTTCAGGTCGGCAGGAATCCGGACTTCCCCGCCATGCTCGCTGATAACAAGGGTTTCAGCCAACACATCACCAGCGCTGACCTGATCCCCGTTCTCAACCTTGTGGCGGGAACCGGCCGGCAAGTTATAAACTTCGCCTCCGAGAATCCAAATGGTGCCGGCGCGGTTGGCCGTCCGGGTAATGTTCCCCTGGCGGTCGCGCTTTTCATCGGCATCAAAGCTCTCGAAGAAGATTTCGCCCGGCAGGTCGGCTTTGATATCCTTGGTCGCCTTTTCCGTCAAGCGACGGGCATCACCACGACCACCACCCGGCTCAAATTCAGCCAGAACCTGTCCCTTTTCAACACGCTGGCCTTTTTCCGTAAAGAATACCGTCGCGTTGTAGGGTAGGCTATATTTATCGGTCTTACCGTCATCGCTTTTCACTTCAATCACGGTATCACGACTGGTGACCTGCACCACATCCCCGTGACGGGTTCGAAAATCTCGCAGCGGAATGCCGGTACTCTCAATTGAGCCGGAGCGCAGCACCTTCACTTGTTCAATATTGGTCGAACCGCTGAAAACACCGCCGGTGTGGAATGTTCTCATGGTCAACTGGGTTCCGGGCTCCCCGATACTTTGCGCCGCCATAATCCCGATGGCTTCACCAATATCAACCAGTTTGTTACTCGTCAATGACCAACCGTAACAACGACGGCAGACACCGTACTGGCTTTCGCAGGTTAAGCCGGAGCGAACAACGACTTCCTGAACACCCGTCTTGGAAATGACATCTGCATCCTTGGGAGAGATGACTTCACCGGCTGCAACAATGATTTCACCATCTTCATTGGCGATATTCATCGCAGCGGTTCTGCCAATCAAGCGCTCTTCCAGCGAAACCATGACATTACCGCCATCAGTAATGGCCATCATCGGGATACCCCGCGTGGTTCCGCAATCTTCCTCTTCAATAATCACGTCTTGCGCAACGTCAACGAGACGACGGGTCAGATATCCTGAGTCGGCTGTTTTTAACGCCGTATCTACCAGACCTTTCCGTGCGCCGTAACTAGAAATAATGTACTCGGTTACACTCAGGCCCTCGCGGAAGTTGGTCTTAATCGGCAAGTCGATAATCTGGCCTTGCGCGTCTGCCATTAGGCCACGCATCCCAACCAACTGACGAACCTGGCTGATGTTCCCCCGGGCACCGGAGAAGGCCATCATATACACGGGATTCAGGCGATCAAACTTCTCAACAACAGTGCTGGTCAGTTCTTCGGTTGCTTGTGCCCAGGTATCAATAACCTTGGAGTAACGTTCAACCTCGGTAATTTCTCCCTTGGCGAACCGGTGGGTTGCCCGCTCGATTTCAGCTTCCGCCTTGGCCAGGATTTCCTTCTTTTCTTCCGGTACGCGCAGGTCGGCGATAGAAATGGTAATACCGGCCTGTGTCGCGTATTTAAAGCCTAAATCCTTCAAGGCGTTGGCTAGGGCGCCGGTTTTGGCGCCGCCATACTCATCGTAAACACGGGACAAAAGTGCGCCAAGTTCTTTTTTATTGATAACTCGGTTCAGGAACTCAAAACTCTTTTTACTCGATTTATTTCCGGGTGAGAGGATACTCATGATGCACTCTATTCCTCATCGTTATACTAAAACTTTATGGGTCACAGAATAGGGACGGATTAAACAGCCAGCGCGTGGCGCAAGGTCTTGTTGAAAATAATCCGGCCGGCAGTGGTTTCCATCAGCTCCCCTTCATCATCCCGGACGAGAATCTTGGCATGAAGGTCGATGATCCCCACCTCGTAAGCGGATAAGGCCTCATCAAAGCTATAAAACGTCATCCCTGCCCCTTTATCGGCATTCGGGTTATCCAAAGTAAGATAATAAATCCCTAGAACCATATCCTGTGTGGGTGTAATCGCGGGGAGACCCGTCGCTGGCAGCAACACGTTATTGGTTGCCAGCATCAACATACGGGCTTCCGTCTGGGCTTCAATGGAGAGCGGCACGTGAACGGCCATCTGGTCACCATCAAAGTCCGCGTTAAACGCCATACAGACAAGCGGGTGCAATTGAATCGCACGTCCTTCAACCAGGACAGGCTCGAAAGACTGAATCCCCAAACGGTGAAGGGTAGGCGCGCGGTTCAGCAGAACCGGATGCCCTTTGATGACCTCTTCGAGGACATCCCAAACAACCGTTTCCTGGCGCTCAATTTTCTTTTTGGCGGATTTGATGTTTTGGCTTTCACCGCGTTCGATCAGCTTGTTGATAACAAACGGTTTGAAGAGTTCAACGGCCATTTCCTTCGGCAAGCCGCACTGGTGCAGCTTCAGCTTTGGACCCACAACGATAACGCTCCGGCCGGAGTAGTCAACCCGTTTGCCCAAGAGGTTTTGACGGAAACGCCCCTGCTTCCCTTCGATAATATTGCTCAGGGATTTCAGCGGACGGTTGTTCGGGCCAACGACCGTACGGCCACGACGACCGTTATCGATGAGCGCGTCAACCGCTTCCTGGAGCATCCGCTTTTCGTTCCGGACGATAATTTCCGGGGCGCCCATTTCCAGCAGACGCTGCAAACGGTTATTCCGGTTAATTACACGACGATAAAGGTCGTTTAAATCACTGGTCGCGAAACGGCCACCATCCAACTGCACCATCGGACGGAGATCCGGCGGAGTCACCGGCAGAACATCCATAACCATCCACGTCGGCTGGGTGCCGCTGGTGATAAAGGACTCTACCAGACGCAAGCGCTTTAGCAGCTTGGCGCGCTTCTGGCTCAATGTGCCGGATGCATCAATATTGGCTCGCAGCTCTTCAGCCAGCTCTGGCAAGTTGATTGCAGCCAGCATGCGCTTGATGGCTTCCGCGCCAATACCTACTTCAAGCTGTGCTTGTTCGTTCTCCTCGAAAATGCGGTCATACTCTTCCTCAGAGAGAAGTTGGCCGTATTTCAGGTCGGTGTTTCCCTGGTCGAGGACAACATAGGAGTTGAAGTAAATGATTTGCTCCAAATCCTTCAGCGACATATCGAGAATCAGGCCTAGGTAGCTCGGAATCCCTTTAAGGTACCAGATATGCGTGACCGGTGCGGCCAGGTTGATGTGCCCCATCCGGTGACGGCGCACTTTACTGTCGGTAACTTCAACGCCGCAACGCTCACAGACAATACCCTTGTGGCGGACACGCTTATACTTGCCGCAATAGCATTCCCAGTCCTTGGAAGGCCCAAAGATACGCTCGCAGAACAAACCGTCACGCTCCGGCTTCAATGTCCGATAGTTAATCGTTTCGGGTTTAAGCACCTCGCCGAATGACCACTCCATAATGCGCTCAGGCGACGCAATGCCAATTTTCAAATAGTCAAATTGATCGATACTCGTACTGATCATGTAACCCGATTCTCCTTTGGAATCTAATCTCTACTCTGCTTTTGATGTGTAGAAGTTCAGCAATTCGCTGTCCGCACTTGGGAGTTTGCGGCGGGCAGCACCCCGCTGGCCGGAATCATCGGCAATCAGGTCAACTTCTACGGTGCGTCCATCCCTTAAACGCTTCTGCACCATCACGTCCAGCCCGATACTTTGCAGTTCACGAACCAGAACCTTGAAGGATTCAGGTAAGCCAGGTCGTTGCAGGTTCTCTCCCTTAACGATCGCCTCATAAGCCCGGCTACGACCAATAACATCGTCCGACTTGATGGTGAGCATTTCCTGGAGGGTATATGCAGCGCCGTATGCTTCGAGCGCCCATACTTCCATCTCCCCAAAGCGCTGGCCGCCGAACTGGGCCTTTCCACCCAGGGGTTGTTGGGTAACCAAGCTGTAAGGACCGGTAGAGCGAGCATGAATCTTGTCATCCACAAGGTGGACGAGCTTCATCATGTAGATTTTGCCGATAGCAACCGGGTTATGGAACGGATCACCCGTCCGACCATCGTACAAGGTTACTTTCCCATCCGGGCGAATCCAGGTTTTGCCGGACTCCTCAATGGCGCGATTGAGTTCACGATGAACCGCCGAGTGGGACGCTTCTTCTTCGAAGCTCTCATCGAAAGGCGGCACTTCGTAATGCAGGTTCGTAAGGTAAGCTGCCAGGCCCAGCAGGGTTTCGTAGGTTTGGCCCACGTTCATACGGCTGGGTACGCCCAACGGGTTGAGGATAATGTCAACAGGCGTGCCATCTGGCAGGAAGGGCATATCCTCTACCGGCAGAATACGGGAAACGATACCCTTGTTACCGTGACGTCCGGCAACCTTGTCCCCAACGCTGATTTTACGGCGCTGAGCAATATAAACCCGAACGACAGTGTTTGCGCCAGGAGGCAGTTCATCGCCTTTCTCACGGTCGAAGATTTTGACATCAACGACGCGGCCGCCTTCGCCGTGGGGTACGCGCAAACTGTTATCCCGAACATCCCTTGCCTTTTCGGCAAAGATGGCGCGAAGCAGTTTTTCCTCCGGCGGGTGTTCACTTTCCCCTTTCGGCGTGATTTTACCTACCAGAATGTCATCTGCACGAACACGGGCGCCAATACGGACAATGCCGCGCTCATCCAGATGCTTCAGGGCGTCTTCCCCGACGTTGGGAATCTCTCGGGTAATTTCCTCAGGACCCAGCTTCGTGGTACGTGCATCAATTTCCAGCTTTTCAATGTGAATACTGGTAAAGATATCCTGGTGAAGCATCCGCTCACTAATCAGGATGGCGTCCTCGAAGTTGTAGCCTTCCCACGGCATAAACGCAACGGTGACATTCTGGCCCAGGGCAAGCTCACCACCCTGAGTGGCAGCGCCATCGGCAATCACATCGCCGACTTGAACCATGGTGCCTTCAGTCACGCTGGGACGCTGGTTCAAACAGGTGTCCTGGTTGCTTCTCAAGTACTTTATCAGCGGGTGTTGCACCTGCTTGTTGGTGCCTTCCTCGCGAATAATAATGTTGTCACCGGTAACCTTGATAACTTCCCCGGCAACCTGCGCCGTGACCAGCATTCCGGAATCGTTTGCTACACGCTTTTCAAGGCCGGTTCCCACCATGGGGCGCTCGGCATGAATCAGCGGCACAGCCTGACGCTGCATGTTGGAGCCCATTAAGGCGCGGTTCGCATCATCGTGTTCGATAAACGGAATCAGCGAGGTCCCAACCGAGATGATCTGGATTGGGGAAACACCGATGTAGTCAACCAGTTCGGGTTCGGTAATGGTAAATTCGCTCCGGTAACGGACGGGAACCTGGGAACCCACAATGCGGCCGTTTTCATCCACACGCAAGTCACCAGGCGCAACCCGGAATCGGTCTTCCTCATCTGCGGAGAGGAAGTGGATTTCGCCGGTTTTAATACCATCTTTAACAACACCGTAAGGCGTTTCAAGGAAACCATATTCGTTGACGCGGGCATAAGTACTCAAGCTGCCGATCAGGCCCGCGTTTGGCCCTTCCGGTGTCTCTACCGGGCAAATCCGACCATATTGGCTCGGGTGAATATCACGAACGGCAAAGCCAGCCCTTTCACGGGTTAAACCGCCAGGCCCAAGGGCAGATAGACGCCGTTTGTGGGTTAATTCCGCCAGCGGGTTCGTTTGATCCATAAACTGCGACAACTGGGACGAACCAAAAAATTCGCGGATAGCCGCTAACAAAGGTTTGGGATTCAGCAGGTTGCTGGGTGTCAGCGTATCGATATCCTGCAAGGTCATCCGCTCTTTGACAATCCGCTCAAGACGGGTCAAGCCGACGCGGAACTGGTTCTGGATCAGTTCGCCGACAGCACGAATCCGACGGTTCCCCAAGTGATCAATATCATCCACAAAACCATCATCGTAATGCAGGTTAATCAGGTAATCGACAGAAGCCACGATATCCTGGATGGTCAAGACGCGCACGGTATCGGGAATCGAGAGACCGAGCTTCTTGTTCATCTTGTACCGGCCCACGCGGCCTAGGTCGTAACGCTTCTCATCAAAGAAACGGCTTTCCAGCAAGGTACGGCCGCCGGCAGGGGTTGCCGGGTCACCGGGGCGCAGGCGCTTATAAACTTCAACAAGCGCTTCCTCGGTGGTTTTGGTTTGATCCTTGTCCAGCGTTCGCTTCAGGAAGTCGAAGTGACGCAGTTGGTTTTCCATATCCGAAACAGAGAGACCGAGAGCTTTGAGCAGGGTTGTCGCAAGGATTTTACGGTTTTTGTCAATCTTGACGTGGACGACGTCGTTGGCGTCGGTTTCAAGTTTAAGCCACGCGCCACGGTTGGGTATTAATGTAGCGTTAAAGATACGCTTACCGTTGAGAGCAACATCTTTTTTGTAGTAAATCCCGGGGGAACGGACAATTTGGCTGATGATAACCCGTTCTGCACCGTTAATAATAAACGTACCGCGATCGGTCATCATCGGAATCTCGCCGATATAGGCTTCCTGTTCCTTGATTTCCCCGGTGTCGCGGTTGACCAGCCTCAGCATAATGCGGAGCTGTTTGGAGTAGGTCGCCTCGTGGAGCCGTGCTTCGTTGACGGTATACTTAGGTCTGTCAAAACTGTATTCAGGCAGGAAATATAACTCTAATCTTCCCGTATAATCCTTAATGGGAGAAAATGAAAGCAGTTCTTCTTTTAAACCTTCGGTGAGGAACCAGTTAAAGGAATTTTTCTGAATTTCTGCCAAATCAGGGAGATGTTCCAAGGGGAGTGAACCAATTCCCGGCAGTGTCGATCGCTGTGAAATCTCTAAAGGCATGCTTTCCCTCTGTATCGTTCAATCTCTCAACTGTTCGGAATAAGACGCATTTTACATTATGCAATCAATATGGGAAAAAGGGAAATCAAGAAGCCGAGTGTGACCTCAGACCCCCTAATTTCCACTTATTCCCATTAAGTTTTGCTATTTAAGCTCAATTTTGGCACCGGCAGCTTCAAGCTTTTCCTTGATCTGCTCAGCTTCTTCCTTCTTGAGGCCTTCTTTAACCGGTTTCGGAGCGGCGTCAACCAAATCCTTGGCTTCTTTCAAGCCGAGGCCGGTAATTGCACGAACTTCCTTGAGAACGTTGATTTTATTGGCGCCGGCATCAGCCAGGACAACGGTATATTCTTTCTCTTCTTCTTCAGCAGCGCCGCCGCCAGCAGCACCACCACCAGCAGGCATAGCAGCAACGGCCATCGGAGCGGCAGCAGTAATGCCGAACTCATCTTCGAACGCTTTAACCAGGTTAGCGGTTTGCAAGAAGGTCAATTCTTTAATCTGATCAAAAATCTGTTGTGTTTTTTCATCCAACGTAGCGGGCATTGACGTCAACCTCTTTACTTTAATCTATTGTTACTTTTAATGTTTTTCCATTGGAGAGTGCGTAAATCTATTCAGGCAACTAGCCTTGCGCTTCTTTTTGCTTGGCGTACTGATCCAGTACGTTGACCAGGCCGCGCTGCTGACTGGAAATAGCGGCAACGATACCGGCCAGCGGGCTGTTGATAGCGCCGACCAGTTTGCCACGCAGCTCTTCCAGCGGCGGCATTTCTGCCAAGTCCATAACCTCTTGGCGAGACAACTTGCTGCCGGCCATGTAGCCGCCCTTGATCTCGCCGATTTTGGCTTTTTGAAGGAACTCTTTCAGCGTTTTGGTCGGTTGGATTTCGTCCTCGAAACCGAACATAACAGCCATCGGCCCTTGGAAAAACTCTTCCATCGCCGTGGTGTCCGTTTCCTTCAGCGCGCGCTTGATAATGGTGTTTTTAACAATGCTGAACTTCGCTTTTTGCGGAAAAAGCGTTCCACGCAGTTGCGACAGCTGACTGACGGTTAAACCGCGATAATCGGCAATGACAGCAACTTTGGCGTTTTGCAAATCTTCTTTGTATTGAGCGAACTTGCGCTCCTTATCAACTAGCCGAGCCACCAGAACAACCTTTCTTCAATATTCATTCCAGCCTATGGACATCTATGGGAGGAATCAGAATGATAGACAAAAAATAACCAAAAGTAAAACCCTGCCCCTTAATAATTCTTTACAACCTATTGGCGCCCACGGCAAGCCTTCGCGCTGATGGGCCATTCGCCAAAAGTGTCAGGTATTCACCGCGATGGGCGCTTTGGGATGCGAAAGACATGCCCGGATCTGCGGAACCAAATCGGAAGCAATGCGTGACTTGGGCACATAAAAGTAAGGATGTTCCGGGATCTGCTCGGCAGGCGAACCCGTGACCAGGATCATCCGCTTGGGAGAGAGTTTTCTCTCCAGCGTGCGCGCCAGTTCCATCCCATCGCGGCTACCGCGGATCTTCCAGTCAATCAATACCACATCCGGCTGGATGGCCTCGAAGAACACCTCGCCGTCGTCCGCATTATCCACCGTCCCGGCCAGCTCCATGTCCGATTCGGTCATTAGGAGTGCCGCAACCCCTTGTTGCCACAATACTTCATCTTCTACCAGTAAAACCTTAATCATGATTGCGCCCAACTGAATGCCACATCTATCCATTGTGCATAAAGAACACCTGCATGAAAGAAGTAATTTTTGGTTCTGTCTACTCCTCAGGCACGCCGGGGTTCAATGACAGGTTGCCATGCCTAGCCGTCATTTTCAACGTAGGCGGACGTGGGCGCTTCCGGGAACTTATAGTGACGCATGGCCAACTGGGCCTTGCTGAGTTGGCCCAGCTCCTGGGCAAGCACACCCATAATCCCCTGGAATTTGGCTTCAATCTGCCCATCCATCTCCCGGATCGCCTCAAGAAGCCGGGTAATCTCCATGGCCGTGGATTGAGGCGCCTCATCCAGATTAAAAGGCGCTAGAGATGCGTAGGCGGCTTCACGCGATGCCATTAACGCGCTTAGCTGCGCGGTATCTTCATCCGCGCAGTCTAAAACCTGTTGCGACAGTTGGGCAACATGAGCTAACGTTTGTTGAATCTGGAGCCAATCAGGCGCTGTAGACACGTCCTTCTTCCGGCATATCATACTGCTCCGAAGCCCGCTCCTGCTTGGCGATGCTGATGGCGTTCTCCCAGGTGGCCTTCAGATCGCGAAGATGGATAAGGACTTCATCCAACATCGTAGCATCTTTTTTAATGTTGGCCTGAAGCAGTTGATGGTGCAGGTATTCGTAAAGCTGATAGAGGTTTTGAGCCATTTCGCCGCCCAGTTTCACATCCAGGCTGGTCATAAACTCCTGGATAATACGCTGAGCCTTGACGACGTTGTTGTGGAACTTCTCCAGGTCGTTTTGCTCGGCAGACTGCTTGGCCACATTGAGGAAGCGAATCGCCCCTTCGTAAAGCAGAATCAACAGCTCCTCCGGCGATGCCGTTTGGACCTGCTGGGATTTATACGTATTGGTGTAAGGATTCATCGCCAATGCTGCGTCCCTTTATTCTGCTCTCACTATATCCCTTGCTTTCGGCAGAAACATGAAGAAGCTTTACACCCGCCCGCTTAAATCCGTTTTTTGGAGGAGTTCTATTAACGCCAATCCTCAGGCTTGTATGTGCCGGCACGAATGGCTGCTTTAAGCGCTTCATAGCGCTCATTTCCTGCTAATGAATAAACTCCAATTTTGGCAGGGTCTATTTGGATACCTTGTTCTCTAAAAAGCTCTCTAAGTTCTCTCATACGCTCTGATGATGGATTCACAATGCTCCTAGAGCCAGTCCGGTTAGTTTTTGCTAGAATAGAGGGGTTAAGGTTGAGGCATAGAGAGCCTAAGAGATGAGTGTTCCAAAATTAACCGACCGGGAATGGGAGAGTATTCAGGATTACTTCCCGAAACAACACATGGGTAG
>CALAJO010000158.1 GCA_937922745.1 uncultured cyanobacterium | reverse complement strand
CAATTCCGTGGCAAAGCGCTTGCCCCGTGAGTTGGGGAAGACTTGATGCCCGCAGTGCCGCAAGGTATAGGTTTTCACCCGGTGGGGCTGGTTGATCGCATCAGCCAGCTTGCCCATCTCCGCATACGGCACAATCAGGTCGAAGGGGGAATGCGCCAGCGTAACGGGCGCCTCAATCTGCGGGAGGCCCGCTTGCAGAATGTGGAACATCCGCGCGGATTCCGCCTGGAGCTTGGGGAACCACCAGGGCTTGAATGCGGGTTTCTTGAACCCGGTATGGTACTGATGCACATAGAGCGCCCCAATGCCCAGGGTGGACAGGTTGGCTTGCAGCAACCCGTGGGTATAGTTAACGGAGTAGGCATGCTCGAACGGCGCGGCCAGGGAAATCACGCCGCCCAGTTTCTCCGGCTGCTGCGATGCCAGCACCAGCGAACAGATGCCGCCCAGGGAATGCCCCAACAAAACCACCTGATCACAGGTTTCGGCAAACGCGATGTACTCATCCCGGCAGTGCGCCACAATCTGCTCGGCACACACATCAATCAGGCTGTGCCGTGGGTCGTCGCCGTGCCCCGGAAGGCAGGCTTGGCGGGTCAGAAACCCTTCGCCCTGCAGGGCTGCGGCCAGGCCGTCAAACTCCCGCGGGGATCCCATGGTGCCGTGGACCATCATTACGCCGGTCTTGGGCATCATGCCACCTCCGGCGGGGCGGTTGAAGGGATCGGTTTGGGGCAGAAACATAATGCGTCCTGTTCCAGTTGCTCCTTTAGATTGTGCACGGATAGCCGCAATTGTGCAACCAGTTCCTGCCGTGGCAGCGAAGCCTCGATCGGCTCGCCGAAGCGGATGTAAACCGGGCGGAAGCGCGGTTTTCTTTGCCCGTACGGCCAGGCCTCGTAACCGCCATGGATGGCAAACGGGATGACGATTGCCTGGCTGAGCTTTTGCACATGCCCTACGCCGCTGAGGAACGGCCCGATCTGCCCGTCACGGGTCAGCTTTCCCTCGGGGAAAAGACAGAGCATCTGCCCCTGCTGAAGCGCCTCAACGGCTTGCTTCAGCCCGCTCCTGGGCCTGCCGAAATGGATGGGAATCGCGCCCAGCGCTCTGACAAACCACCCTACGAAGCGCCAGTGGAACACGCGCGCATCCGACAGGAACCGCACCTGGTGATCCACCGCGGTCATCACCATCGGGCCATCCAGGTAGCCGGCATGGTTTCCCGCCAGGATCACCGGGCCTTCATGGCGGCGGATCACATGTTCCAGGCCGGTGATATGGAGCGGAAAGCAAAATCGAAAGACCATGGCAAAAACGGGCCGCAGCAAAAGGGAAAGGATTCTGGCAAGGGGTGTCACCGGTAAAGCCTCCTTTTTTTCTCAGTATAGGAGGCGCAAGGACACGCAAAACTTTTCTTATGACACTTTTCCGGGTGTCATATTAATGTGAATTCATATCCTGCTTTTTCAGCTTCCTTTCTCGCTCATAGTCGAGGACATCCTGAACAAACAGGAAAAACAGTAAGCCGATGAGAAACAGATCAACGATAATTAAAAATGGCAGGAAAATGACGAAGCCAAAGCCAATCGCTGCCATACTGTTTGAATACGGACTCGTGATATTGAGTATGAAAAAGAAGAGGGCATACAGAACATTTGGCGTTAACAGCAGTAAAAAGCCCACTTTTGAATGGTCATATTTCATTTTGACGGATGAATCGTTCATACCAAAGTCTTCGGCAAGAAATGAGAATTTTTTCATCCTGATTGATAGATCTGTATTCTGTTTCGCAGTAGGAAACTGCTAACACGCAAAGGCTTCAGATTCGATCAAATCTTTGAACCGTTTTGCGGCAGTGCGTATACAAAAACTGCCGGATTCGGTCAGCGATTCGGGTATCCATGCCCATCCGTTGCAGTTGGGCATATTAACCTACTTGTCATGGATACAAATATTCCCGTACGGGATCCTAAATCCTATATTAGCATCATTTGCCTTCAAATGATCCCGTACGGGAATATGAGTATCACTTCGAGGTTGGGCTTCCAAAAATGATCCCGTACAGGATCATTCAAAACGCGTTACCGGACGTTCATTTTTGATGAGATATCTCATTAAATTTTATAAAGGGCAAAAATTCCGCTTGAGATGCGCATTACGACTGTGGCCGTCTTTTCAGCAGGTTTAAATAATGTTATTGTAGCGTTTACACCTACCTGTTTTTTGTATTGGATGTCTGCCGGTGGATGGTGGTTAGCATAAGTGGTCACCGGCGAAAGTTCTGATTGTGGGAGATGATGAATGACCCCGACCCGGTCTATCGCGTTGGAAAACACGGGTTTATACCACCCGGATTTTGAAAGGGACAGTTGCGGATTTGGGCTGATTGCCAATATGGACAACCAGCCTTCGCACTGGCTGGTGCAAACGGGGATTGAGTCCCTTTCGCGGCTGGCCCATCGGGGCGCGGTTGCGCACGATGGCAAGACGGGCGATGGGTGCGGATTGTTGTTCCAGAAGCCGGATGCCTTTATGCGTTTCGAGGCGGAACGGCTGGGCTTTACGCTGGCTCCCCTGTATGCCGTGGGGCAGGTGTTTCTGAACCAGGATCCGGCATTGGCGGACACGGCCAGAACCCGCCTGGCTTCGGAGCTGGAGGTGCAAGGGTTGTCCGTCTGCGGGTTTAGGCCGGTGCCTATTAACACGGATGTGTGTGGCGAAATGGCCCTGAGAACACTGCCGCTGATTGAGCAGATCTTTGTAAACGCGCCCGTGGATATGGATGCGGATGTTTTTGAACGGCTGCTCTTTGTCGCAAGACGTCGAACCGAAAAAGCCCTTGCCGGTTCGGACGGGATGTTCTACGTTTCCAGCCTCTCCTGCCGGGTGATTGTATATAAAGGGATGATCATTCCCCGGAACCTCCCGCTGTTTTACCCGGATTTGAATGATGAGCGCTTCGCAAGCGCGCTGTGCCTTTATCATCAGCGCTTCTCCACCAACACCTGGCCGGAGTGGCGGCTGGCCCAGCCGTTCCGTTACCTCGCGCATAACGGCGAAATCAATACCATTAATGGCAACCGCAATTGGGCCGCTTCACGCGATAAGCTCTATGACTCGCCCCTGTTTGAAAACATGGCGGACGTGCTGCCCTTTTCGGCCATGAGCGGCTCGGACTCGCTGAGCCTGGATAATATGCTGGAAGGGTTCGTGCAAGGCGGCATTGATATCCGGCTGGCCCTGCGCCTGCTGATTCCGCCAGCCTGGCAGAACAGGGACGTCATGGATCAGGACTTGAAAGCCCTGTACGAATATTACTCGCTGCACATGGATTCCTGGGACGGCCCTGCCGGGCTGGTCGTGACGGACGGCAAGCTCGCGCTCTGCTCGATGGATCGCAACGGCCTGCGCCCTGCGCGGTACGTTATTACCGATGATCGGCACCTGACCATCGCCTCCGAAATTGGGGTGTACGACTACGATCCGGAACGCGTGGTCGCCAAAGGACGGTTGGGCCCCAGCGAAATGATCGGCCTGGATTTAGCGTCCGGCAAGCTGCATTCCTCCGCGGAAATCGACGCCGTGCTGAAGAGCAGACAACCTTACCGGCACTGGATTAAGCAGTACACGACCTACTACAAAACCAACAACGAGATGGAAGGCACCGGCGCGGATCCGGTTGCGGACGATATACTCCACAT
>CALAJO010000157.1 GCA_937922745.1 uncultured cyanobacterium | reverse complement strand
GGTTGTCGAACGGACGTTTGCCTGGATGGGAAAATTTAGAAAATTGGAAATCCGCTATGAACGATATGCCAAGTTCTATGAAGCCTTTTGGCAACTCGCTTCTGCCGTTCTGATTCTGAAGAGAATTACCGGATGAGTTCATGTTAAAGGTTACCGCACCGGAGCCCGCTGCAAAAGTAATTGCATCCGTCAGCAAAGTTGTCGCATAAATGCGCTCAATTGAAGTTAATGTATCCGTTTGTCCAGACTGAACGGTGGTGCCCGCAGTGGCGTCAAAGGTTACCGCGGTTGCGCCCGCCTGGTTAAACGTAACCGTGTCGTAATCGGCGCCTCCGTTAAATGTCTCGGCGCCATCGCCCACTGTAGCGATAAACGTATCGTAACCGGCGTCGCCAATTAGCGTATCTGTTCCCGCACCGCCATTTAAAGTATCGTTTCCGCCATCCCCGTCCAGCGAATCGTTACCTGCGCCGCCGTCCAGCGAATCATTGCCGGTTCCCCCGCGCAGGGTATCATCGCCCAGATCGCCAATGATCTTATCATTCCCCGCATTCCCTAACAGGGAGTCATTCCCTGCAAGGCCATTGATCGTATCGTTACTACCACTTCCGTTTAAGGTGTTTGCGCCGGTTGTTCCGTTTAATACCGCCATAGCAATAATCTCCTACTATCCTAAGCGAAAACTTGTGATGCGTGTGGGCAAAATGCAAAATAGCCGAGTCTGGCAATACAAAATTTTGTTTCCATATGTTTTGGCTACATTGGATGTGTTATCGACCCGAAATCCAAAACTTTAGATTATCTGCTGAGATCCAAGGCACTGCCTTTTAAGCAGATGGTTTTGCAGGGATCAATCCATCCTTGTATTTCAATGTAGACTTTAAAATCAGGGAGTTCACACTCTGAATGGTGTATTCCAGATGAATTCTTGAAATTTAGCTTGCCATACGTTTAGCAGCGATTCTTTGGAGTCTAATTTTATCTAACGCAAGAATTTAGCCCTAATAAAAACCCCATCATCCCTGCCTGATGTTGCATTATGCTCCAGAAACAACAATATTCCGAGCCGTTTTTCCCCTTCATCGAGTGAAAATTCCGCAATCCCATTCATCCACATCAATGAGTCCCCATCCCTAATTTCATCCATAAGGAGGAGCATCAAGCTTCCAGCATGGAAAGGAGAAGTCTGTCGGCTCTCAGTTAATCAGTGGATACAAGCGTTTTAAAGGACAGACGATTCCAGTGTCTCATTTTGTTGAATCACCGGAAATTGCGTTTCATAAAGTTTACGATATATTCCACGACGGGAATGGAGCAGCTCATCATGGGTTCCCTCTTCGGCCACTTTGCCATTGTGCATCACTACGATGCGATCGGCATTGCGTATAGTGGACAGGCGATGCGCAATGACAATCACAGTCTTGTTCCGCATCAGCGACTCAATGGCTTTTTGCACAATCGCTTCGGATTCGTTATCGAGGGCGCTGGTGGCCTCATCCAGAATAACTATCGGGGCTTTTTTCAGCAAGGCGCGCGCAATGGCAATACGCTGGCGTTGGCCGCCGGAGAGCATCAGGCCACGCTCTCCCACTTCCGTCTGTAAGCCCTGCTTCATATCCCCACGGTGCAGGGACTTAACAAATTCTGTCAAGTAGGCTTTATCCACCGCATCCAACAATTCCTCGTCTGTCGCATTCGGTCGGCCAAGCCGGATATTATCTTCAATCGTCCCGTTAAAGAGAAAGTTGTCCTGCATGACAATGGCGATATGCCGGCGCAGCGATTCCAGTTGGTAATCCCGGATATCCGTCCCGTCAATCCTGATTGCGCCTTCATCAATATCGTAAAAACGCGGAATGAGGTTGGCAATGGTCGTCTTACCGCTACCCGACGGCCCAACCAGCGCCACGGTTTCACCGGCCTTGATGGTGAGGTTAAAATGATTAAGCACAGGCCGCTTTTTGGAGTTATACTTAAAGCTAACCTCCTCAAACGTAATGCCTTCTTTAACCCCCTTCATCGGGAGGGCTTCCGGCTTATCCTTGATAGCGGGATCCATGTCGATAATGTCCAGGATGCGGCCCGCGGCAAGCACCGATAATTGTGTCGCCAGCAGGGAAGGCCCCAGGTTTTTGATAGGGTTGTACAGCATAATTAGTGCAGCGAGGAAGGCAATCAGACTTCCCGTCGTAATTTCCCCGGATATTGCCATGCGACTCCCCTGCCAAATGATAAGGGACACCCCAATCGCGGCAATCAGGTGCATAGAAGGGGTCATCCAGCCATGGGCCTTTACCTTTTTCATCGTGCGCTCGTACATGGCCCGCTGAATCGTCTTGAATTTGCGCTCCTGGAAGCGATCCATCCCAAACCCGTTGATAACCTTAATTCCCCCCACGGTTTCGTTATAAATAGCAATCACTTCCCCGCCGGTTTTGGTTAACGCGCTGGCAGACTCCCGGATAATCTTCCGAATCCGCACGGATGGGTACAGAATAAACAACAACACACTTACCGCGACGATCGACAGCTTCCAGGACAGGAAAACCATGGTTCCAATCAGCGAAATGGAGGAGAAAAACCGGGTCAGGATCTGCTTCATATTCTCCAGCAGGTTGGTCTGCACCGATTCCGGATCGCGGTAATACCGCATCAAAATCATCCCGGACGATGTGGTGTCGAAGTAGCGGGCATCCATTGCCAGCAGCTTCTTATAAAGATCCTGGCGGATATTGCTGGTGATATGAAAACCCAACCAGCCATTGAGATAGATTGAGAAGTAGTTTAAAAAGCCTTGCAACGACGTCAGCCCGACAATGATTAGGGGAATGGTTGTGGTGTTGTTGATTGACTGCTTCACACTCAAGCCATCCAGGAAGGGCTTGATGGAGAATGCTACCGCGGCATCCAGCGCCCCGATGGGAACCGTGATGATCATGGAAATAATAAGGCGCCAGAGATAGGGCTTGAAATAACGGAAGATACGGAAGTAGACCTCAAAAGTGCTCCTGGAGCCATCTTCTGCCGGTTTCATCAAGCGTGCCTTCAATTGTTGAAGCATTCAGCAAAACCCCTAGGACAGGCAATTGGTCTTATGGTACCCAAAATACAGTAAAAAGGCCAATCGGAAGAAATACAACCAACTGCCCCTTCTTCTGCAAGCCTTAATGTTTGAGATTTTAAACGGATGGCCTATTCCACACAATCCTGGACTTCATCGGAGATATCCACAATTTGCCCGTCCCTACGAACATAAATGGGCGTTCCCAGCTTTCGGTTCAAGGCAACCGCTTCCTGAATCGCCTGAATGATTAAAGCTTCTCGTTTTAAATGAATTTGAAGATGTTCAGCAGTAGGTTCCATAATTACTTCTCTTTTTCTAATAATTTAGACAGAGATGTATTTTGGATGATAACATCGCTATCAATTTTCCAGGCAATACACTTCGGTGCATTGTAAGTATTGTTATAAATTTCCCATTCATCTGCAAGTGGTAAGTACAGGTTTTTCAAGTTGTCCAGGCTTCGCTGGTACCGTCGGCGTATATCCGCTTCCGGAATGTTGTGCCCGCCTGCGGCAACACGTTGCTTTACGCGCAAGACCGCCAGATCCGGTGAATCCAGGTAACAATAAAGCAAAACTATCCGGTAACCATTCTGCTTACACTGTTTGAGAAATGGGACAAATGACCTGGAGGCCAATGTTGTCTCAAAGGCAAAATCCGTTCGCAGTTCTGCCAGGTAATGTATCCGCTCCAACATCAATCGCCCTGCCACCATTGCGGCCTTTTCCGGTTGAAACGGCGCCAATGCCGCAGCAATCGCATCGGCATTCACATACTCCAGGCAACTTAACGAGGGCAAGATTCGCAATGCAATTGAGGTTTTTCCTGCCCCGTTCGGGCCGCCAATCACGTAACACGTTGGTGTAGATAACATCATACTGGATCCTTCAGAACACACCCAGTCTAGCACACGCATTGTGGATTTTTAGTTAAACCCGCTTACAATCCGACTGTACCGGAGCAAGTGGACATGTCCTGCAAACAGAGGAACTTTGGCACGGTACAGTTTTTAAACGATAAGGCCGAGCCGACAAACAGATAATAATAGGATGAGGGTGCAAGGCCCTGAGAGGAAGATATGCCACCACAACTACAACAACTCCTGGAAAACAAGAAAATGCTGGCCATTGTCGGCGGCGCGGTAGCCCTGGTTATCGTGCTGATTATTGTTTTTGTGGTAATGGGCAGCGGGAAGAAAGAGGGCAGCGAGTCCCGCAAATTAACGCCGGAAGAAATCGTACTGGCAACCGTAGACAGCGCAGGAAGAGCGATCGAAATCCAGGCACTGATGGCGAGGGAAGGGGTCAACCTGATTCGGGAAGACGCTGAAGGCGGATTATTTTCGTTGAAATTTGAGAAGAGCGCCACGCTGGATGATCGCGACCGGGCGCTGGTCACATTGGTTCAGAGCGGATTGATGGATAAGAACGTTGGCTTGGAATTATTCGATAAAGGCGACCTTACCGCGTCCAGGGAAGAGAAAAGAATTAAGCTGATTCGCGCAAGAAATGGGGAGTTGGCCCGTTTGATCCGCAAAATTGACCCCATCCAGGATGCGGCCGTGTTTATCTCCATGCCGGAACCGACCATCTTCAAGCGGGATATGGTGCCGCCCTCGGCCACGGTGCAGATTACCCTCGCACCAGGCGAGCGCTTGTCTCGAGACAAGGTGCGCAGTATTATCAACCTGCTGGTCGGCAGTATCGAGAACCTGACTGCCTCGCACGTCTCCCTTACGGATACCAACGGTAACGTTTATAACAGCGTACTGGACGCCCAAGACGAAATGATGAGCCGGCTCGAGGAGCGGGATCGCTATATGGAGTCGAAGGTGAAGACCCAATTGGATCGATTGCTGGGGCAAGGCAAATATTCTGTTACTGTTTCCACTTATTTGCGGGAAGCTCCCAAGGCAGAACTCTCCCTGAATTATGATCCGCAACGATCCTCCGTGTCCAAGTCCGCGGCATTTACCGAAAACCTGAACGCCAACCAGAAGGGGAGCGGCATGGCCGGTGGCCCGGTAAGCAGCTTTATTCCGGATGAGGTGGACGTGAACGCGGCCGGTTCCGAGCAATCCCAGCGAGGGTACAACCGTAACGGCCAGGAAGTGGAATACAATACCGGTAAAAAGCAGGTCTCCGAAGATTTTGTTCCCGGTATGATCGAGGAAATCACGGTTGCCGTCACGGTCGACCCGGATGCCTACCCTGGCAGCATGGGCCTGGAAGAACTGCAAGGATTAATCGCCCGTGCGGCCAGCCCGATGGTTAACCCGGAAAATGTCACGATTGCCACTGGCCGCGACCAGGAAGTAAGCCCGGTAACACCACAACAGCAACAGGCAAAAGAGGCGGAAATCCCATGGTGGATCTGGGCCGTTGGCAGCGCCGTCGTCTTTATCCTCTTCCTCCTAATTATGCGGGCGCTTAGCAAACCGTCCCAATCGCCAATGGAGATGCAGCAGTTCCAGCAGCACCAGATGGAGCTTCAGCAATTGCGGGAGCTGGCGGAAACCCAGGCCCAGCAGATCCAGATGACCCAGCAGCAGGCCCAGCAGATGTTGCAACAACAGCAGCAGCAACTGGCCCAGCTTACCAGCCAGCAGCAACAGCAGCCCATCCAAGCCGCCGCGAACACCGGCGCACTGGAGTTGAAGCAGACGCTGACCGAACTGCAAAAAGCCCTTCAGCGGGAAGAGTATGACGAGGACGAAGAGCTTGGCACGGAAATCAAAAGCTGGATTGAATCCACATAATCACATACCCAAGTTGGACGGATAGAGAGAAGCAGGGAGCAGCATTAACACGAATGGCACAAACGAAGCCAAACATTAAATTCTCGTTAAGGCAGGTGAGTCTGCCTGTTTCTTCTGCTTTGATCAATAACGTATGGCTTTCTTCAGAAAAAAGGATTGCAAGCTATCATTTCCCAGGGCCAAGTGCGGTCTACTCTCTAGCATCAAACCTTAAGCACTGACGAGGTTCCAATGAGCATCGAATCCATGGATTTTCAGGCCATCGTCCACCAGCATGTAACCACGCTGCTGCCGGGCTGGAAAAACTATGGCATGACGGAAGAGCAGATGCAGGAATGCGCTTCTCAGCTCTTCAACATGGGTTTGATTGCCTCCCAGCAGGTCCAGCAAGAAGGAGGCATCCAGCCCCAGGGAACCGACCAGAAGCTGCCTTATACGCCCCCCATGGCCGAACGGGTGATTGGCCTGTTTATCCAGGGGATGAACGCGGCCATTGTCAAATCTCACGAGGAGCGTTACCCCAGCGCCGAAAAGTGGCAGTTTATGCAAAACGTGGCCTACCATGTTTTCGAGCAGGCCAAGCAGGCCGTCATCGCCACACTGGGACAGGAAAGCACGCCGGAAGTCCAGATCTCCGACGAGCAGATTTATAACTGGCTGGGCCAGACCGCGGTAGAGGCCTTGCAGTACTACGCCACGGAGCATGAAAAGCAGCATGGCCCGCTCAACCGGTTGGAGCCGGAAGGTGGCCAGATGCCGCCCATGGAAGAAGAATCGCTGCCACCGGAGGCCCCGTTTGAGGAAGAGGACTTCAGCGACGATCCCGAAACGTCGCTGGATGACGAGCCTGTCTACGAAGAGCCGCAACCGCAGCACCCCGTGCAACAGGCCCCGCAACCCGCGCCGGCAAATATCTCCCAGGAAGATCACCACAAGTATGCAGCCGTAGGCCTGCTTCTCAGCAGCCTGCCCAACTCCCGCCACCCGCGCATTCTCTCTGCGTTCAGGCCGGATGAGCAACAGATCATCAACGCCTACCGCGACCCGGATAATATTGCGCAAAACCTGGATCTGGAGAAGGTGGCGCATTACCTCAAAATCTTCAAGGACAAGATGGGACAGGGCAAAGGCTTGCGCAAAAGCCAATACGCTTCCGATATGTCCAAAATCATTACCGCCCTGCCGTCCCATCGCCTGGAACGGTTGTTCCATGATGAGCGGCCATTTGTGCGCGGCTATGTCAACCAGTTTATGCAACCGTCCGATCGCGATCTGGACCCCTATACGCTACCCCCGGGCGTGGAAGAAAGCCTGATGCTTTACCTCCACCGCAACTTCCCGCAGGAGGTTGAGGCGCTATGATCATCAAGAAACACCAGGCCCAATCGCTGATTACCGAGCGTCCTGCTTCCCGGTCGGCTTCCGCGCCGGCACGGGAGCATACCCAACCGATGGATCCGGAAACCTTTCGCGAGCCCGATCCTTACGAGGCCATGCCCTTATCCCCGGAAGTGTTTGAGCAGGGCCAACTGGCGGACAGGCGGGCAAAGGACAGACGGCAGGGCTATCGCCGCGTAGAGGATCAGGAACTGATCTCAAGGGCGCACGAGGAAGCCAATGCCATCCGTGAGCGGGCGGCGCAGGAAGGGTTCGAGGAAGGGCTAAACCAGGCCCGAGATGCCATGAGCCAGGTGCAGGAAGCCATGCAAGGCCTGCTGAATGCCCGCGAGGAGGCCCTTAATTCCGCGGCGAATGAGCTTGCCGCCATGGCGGTGGAGATTGCCGAACGGATTATCAAAACCGAAGTCTCCTGCGATGAGGAGCTGGTTATGTCCCTCGTTCGCAACACCATTGCCAAGGTGGGCCGTGAGCAAAAGAGCATTATCATCAAGGTAAACCCCATTGATGTCAAAGTCGTTAAAGAAGCAATCAAGGGGGACTCCGGCTTCTCTGAAACGACGGAAATCATCGTTGCGGAAGACGACGAGGTGGATCAGGGCAGTTGCATCGTGGAAACCAAGGCCGGGCAGATTGATGCCCGTTTCGGCACGCAGATTGACTTCCTGAAGCGCCTGCTTCTGATAGGAGTGTAAAAACTATGGCCGGCCCGCAACAAGGACAGACTTTCGCCATCCCACCGATTAGTGAACTTTTTATCGGGATGCTGGTTATGGCGCTGGTCGTCATCATCATCATGCCCTTGCCGGATTGGCTCCTGGATTTGGCTATCAGCTTTAACATCTCGCTGGGCGTCATCCTGCTGATGATGTCCCTTTACGTCGAGAAGCCGCTGGATATTGCGGCATTCCCCTCTATCATCCTGGTCGGCACCATGCTTCGCCTGTCGCTCGGTATCGCCTCCACCCGGTCCATTCTGGCGCACGGGCACGCGGGCAGCGTTATCGAAGCATTCGGCAAGTTTGTGACCGGCGGCAACCTGGTGGTGGGGATGGTCATCTTCATCATTATCACCATTGTGCAGTTTATGGTTATCACCAAGGGTTCCGAGCGGATTGCGGAAGTCGGCGCCCGATTTGCGTTAGACGCAATGCCCGGTAAGCAGATGACCATTGACGCCGACTTTAACGCCGGCCTGATTTCCCCGGAAGAAGCCATCCGCAAGCGGGAAGACCTGCAACGGGAGTCCGCCCTGTTCGGTTCGATGGACGGTGCGATGAAGTTTGTAAAAGGGGACTCCATTGCGGGTATCATCATTACCGTTATCAACATGGTGGGCGGCTTGGTTATCGGGATGCTGATGAAAGGCCTGGACTTCAACACCGCACTAAACAAGTACACCAACCTCACCATTGGTGACGCGCTGGCGGCCCAGATCCCCGCGCTGCTGATGGCGGTTGCCAGCGGTATTATGATGACGCGTTCTACCGCCAGTTCGGCCAGTTTGGCGAAGGACTTGCAGTTACAGATCCAGAACAAGCCTTACGGTTTGCTGTTTGCCGCGTTCTTCTTGTTGCTGGTTGTCGTTACCTCCGGGATAACCGGTATGCCCTGGTACTACTTCTTGATGTTTACCGGGATTTTGATTGCCGTTGCGCTCGGCGTCTTCCTTACGCGGGATGTCCAGCAGCAACTGGGCCAACTGGATCAAGTGAAACAGAATATGTCGGATCTGATTAACCCCAACCGGATGTACGAGCGCCTGGGTGTGGATATTTTAAGTATCCAGGTCGGGAACGATTTGCTTCAGATTGCCGACCCCGAACAGGAAGGCCAACTCCTGGGAAAAATCGCCGGCCTGCGCTCGCGCTTAACGGATGAACTGGGCTTTATTATGCCGAATATCCGGATTATGGACAGCATGTCGATCGGCGGCAGCGAGTACCTGATCTCGATTCGCAACAACCCGGTTGCCACCGGCGAGGTCTACCCGGATCGCGTGATGATCCTTGCCAACCTGTTCGAATCCTCGGGCCTCATCCCGCCGCAGGACGCCTACCGCTCCCAAGACCCGACCTATGGCGCCGACGCCTACTGGGTGCTGCCGCAGCAGTGCCCGCAGGAGTTGCAAGGCAATGCCATTGACGCCACCGATGCCATTATTGCCCACCTGCAAGAGATTGTGGTGAAACACGTTGATGAGATTATGACCAAGATGGATGTGCTGAAACTGATGGAGCTGGTGAAGCAGCAGGATCCCAGCCTGGTGCAGGAGCTGGTTCCCGCCATCCTCACCCCCAACGACCTGCGGAAGATCTTCGTCAACCTCATCCGCGAGAAAGTGTCCATCAAGGACGTCCTGTTTATCTTCGAGCGTCTCTCCGATTACGCCCGGTACAGCAAGGAACCCGATGTCCTCTCGGAGCGTCTGCGCGCCGCCCTGGGCCGCCAGATCTGTATTTCTCACAGCGATGGCAGCAAGACCATGTTTGCCGTGACTCTCTCCAACGAGTGGGAGCGCACACTCGACGAGTCCTGCCAGCGCACCGAACTCGGCACCATGTTCCTGCTCAACCCGCTCCAGGTGCAGGAGTTGATCGAAAGCACCGTGTCCACGCTAACCTACGTGCAGCAAAATTACGGCAGAATGGCTGTCATCCTCTGCTCGCCACGGATCCGCCTGCCGCTGTACCAGCTGCTTGATCGCCATATCCCAATGGTTACGGTTATCTCCTATAGCGAGCTGATCCCGGATATCCAGGTTCAGGCAGTCGGCACCATCGGCGGCAACGAATACGCTGAAGAGTATGTTTAGAAAATCTAATATTACTCGGGCCAAATAATGGGCTCGTTGACAGGGACGCCATCCTCCAGGGTGTATTGCTCAAGCTGCCCACTTTGGCCTGTATAATGGGGATTTGATACCACCCGAGACACCGTATCGCTTAATGTCGGCACAGGGCTGCAATATTAATTTACGTTCGCCTGTCTGCCATTTGCTTGCCATCCAAGCATGATATTTCTATTCGTAACAATTGAAGATACCCAATGACAATTTACCGGCTTGTCCGGTTTTTTCTTTTTGTACCGAGTGAGCATGGCAAACCTGGTACGGCGCGTACTTGTTTTAAAGAGAAGAGACCTGAATCATGCAACTTCCAGGGATTTCAACTTCCAAGACCCGATTTAGCGGTTCTTATTGGATTACCGTTTCCGAACACCCTGGCGCTCCTAAACCTGTACAACATGAGCCAATGGCCTCAGCGCCTCAAACCCATGATCAATATTTAGAGACAAAAAAAAAGTGGGCAACTTCCAAAAGGAAGCTCAAACCCAACAAACCCTATACTGAAAGTGAACCAGGTAATAAACGCCGACAGCGTATTACCAAAGGCGACCCAAGGGAGCTTGGACGTTTAAAGGAACTTGCCAAGGCATTGGTCTGCAACTCCGATTTCGCGCAGGCAGTTGGCCTTCGCTTGAATGAAGGCATGATGGTGTTTCGCACCATGCACCCGATTGAAGAAAAAGAAGGCGTGCTTCTGGTCACGAATGATGATTACGGCGACACCTTCAGCCTGTTGAAAAATGCACGGCAGGCTGATATTCCCGGCCCACGGGGCTGTGGTTCCGATAACCCCTTTAGGCAACAATTAAACCGGGCATACGAGATTGCACGCCAATCCGCTGGAACCATCCTGATCCAATCTTATGAAAAAGCCAAAGGGGTAAGGCCGAAGGAGCAATCCGACAACCCCAATTTCCTGATTAACAAATGGACCTGGGAAAAAGAATCGGTAACGCTGGAGCAAGACATCCATCACGAAAATGGTGCTGCTATTACGCAAGGCGAACCTGCTCCACTGGAACTGGTTGTCGGCCGTTATTGATTAGCGTGCGTTTTGAAGTTTGAAACCCGGATAAGCCTTTGCCCTCACGCTAGCACTACGAATAGAATGCCTGAATCGCAAATGTAAGCTCAAGAATCAATTATCCGGCTTACGGCCTCAGCTTAAATTCAGGAATGCTTCGCTGAACTGGCCTTCGTCGTAAATCGACATCATTTGTTGGGCGCCGTCATGCAACCCTTCGATATGGAAACCGGATCCCGGCCCGGATCGCGCCAGGACATCCTTGTGGATTGCGCTCTTGTTTTTGCCTCCGGTTACGGCATAACCATTTCCCATCGCAATGTGAAAATCCTGTTTTTCGCCAATCAATGTATTTGCAATCAGCACCTCTGGCGGAATAACCTCACTGATTTGCGGGTTAAGACCAATCGCTACCTCACCCAAACGATCCAGCCCTTTAACGTAGTCCAGACTCTTCTTGTCTAAAATCATTCGGCGTAAGAGTTCCTTATCCCCTTGCTCCACATCCACATCCACAATGCGTCCCCGGCTAAACCTTAAGGTCAAGCCCTGGAAACGATGGTTATCAATTTCAAACGGAATATCCAGGTAGATTTTCCCCTTGACAGAATCTTCTACCGGGCTGGTAAACACCTCCGCCGGGAAAGCATTGCCGGTAAACACGCTAGGAGCGACATACCGGCTTTCTTTTGCACCTTTGTCCCGGATGGACATATAAATATCGGTTCGGCCATTATCGGTGTAGATGTGCAGGGTATGGAACTTGCGAAGTTGCCGGGCAATTTTCGCAATACGGGCCTCTTCTTGGCGATAATACTCAACCACATCAGGCTGATCGAGCTTGGTCATTTTGGCGTAAGCCAGCCCAAAAGCCTCCACGTTATTCCCAAAGCCACATTCCTGGGCATGTTGACGGGTGGGTGAGAGGGCCAGCGTTCTAAAGAATCCATCTCCCGGCTCAGGTTGCATATCCGGCCGTCGCATCCGCGCCATATAAGTGTTCTGGACATAACTTTTAACAGCCTGGGCAGCTTGCTTCCTTTGTTTTTGCTGTGGCGTTAACTTTGGCGCTGACTCGACGGGGTCGTTATGAACCTGAAACAACTTTTGCATCCGCTCGTACAGCTTTTTCTCCGGGGAAATGAATTGGAGTTGCGCCTCTGTACGGGCATGTTTATAAAGCACGGTGTCCAGGGCACTGTTTCCGCCTAACAGGTATGGCACACCACCTTTTTGAACAATGCGTTTGGCAATTTCATCCGCCAGCGGATCGGGATCGTTCGTTAAAACGGTTAGCTTTAACGTCTCTCCCGGGCGTGCCTTTCGGGCCAAATAACCGGCCAGCGCATTATCTGCGCCTGCATCATCCCGCACAACAGCAGTTGAAGTATATGATTGATTTAACTCCTCATCCAGCATTGTAAATTTCTGCTCTGCCTGTGGAGAACGAAATATCTGGTAAGTTTTTTCCGGTATCAGGTTAATGCCGACAACATATCCTTTTTTGAGCAACTTGCCATACAATTCCAGCATCTTTTCCGATACATCCTGATGCCGAAGGTTAATCACACACAGTTCCCCCGGCGAAATGCCCTTAACGGCATGTTCAACCATCGCCTCGGCATACGGGGCATAATACGGTTTGAATGATTCCACCGTCTGCGTTCCAAACCGGGGTGCCTGTTGGCGCTTAGAGATTGACGCGTAACCGGGCTGAAAATTAACTTGCATATTGGTATTTCCTTAACCACACTCCAAAAAAGAGATTGTGACAATCCCAAGACAAGAAAATTGCCTCAATCGCTGAAATTGCCTTTTCCGCCATTTTATTTAACGTTTCTTAGCAGATATTGGAGATGAATTTTGACTCTTAACGGCTTTAAACGGGTTTGGAATGGAATGATAACCATCTTGTGCAGTCATGGCATATCCATTTCCATAATATGACGTTTCGGGATACACATAAATCCCGCCCGAATAATTAAATGCAGGCCCTGCCAGCATCATCAGCCGGTTATCCGACTTATTGAACAACTGCAAGACTCCGCCACACATATTGGAAGGTTGTCCTAACGCCGCAACCGGGAACCCTTCCCCCCGCCGGCTATTCAACTCGATTTGCCCGCCACCATTTCTTTCGGTGCCCAATTTTAAAGTCGTGCGCTCCTGGTTGTTCTTCAGGGTCAACATGCCTTCGCCGGTGCGGGTGGTGCCAAGGACAACCCGGGGAGAACCAAAAATGTTTCCTAAAACAATTTGACCATGTCCGTTGTCACCCAGTCCGAGTGTCAGCACCGGATCGCCATGACGAACAAACCGGATATCCTGAATCTGCTCTACATCAATATCCATATGGCCATCCGCGATTCGGACACCGGGTATGCCTTTTTTTGCCGCTGAAAATTGCGGCACGACACCCATGTTTCTTAAAGAGCTTATCATTCGAGGACAATATCTCCTGGTAGTTTGCCGGAAAAAGGTGATGACTCCGCAACTAAGTTTCTCAAGGTGGAGAATTGCCTGGAAACGCCTTCATTTAACATTTCTTATTACAAAGAAGAAGATTGATAATCGAATATAATTTCGATAAAATAAAAGATATGAGCAATTTGGATAAGGCCGCATGCAGGATGAATTGGCAAGAAAACTGTCTATTTTAGCCGATGCGGCTAAATACGATGCCTCCTGCGCTTCCGGTAACGCAGGCAAGCGCGCTGCCGAAAAAGGAGGCAAAGGCATCGGCTCACTAACTGGCGGCACCGGCATTTGCCATAGCTTTACGCCGGACGGACGCTGTATTTCCCTGCTAAAGATTTTAATGACCAATTACTGCATTTACGATTGCCAGTATTGCATTAACCGCATCTCCAGCAACGTGCCGCGGGCGCGCTTTAAGGAGCAGGAGGTGATTGACCTGACATTGAATTTTTACCGGCGCAACTATATCGAAGGCTTGTTCCTAAGTTCCGGGATCATCCAAAGCCCGGATTACACGATGTCAGCCCTCATCCGGATCGTTAAATCGCTGCGCCAGGATCACGACTTTCGGGGATATATTCATCTCAAAACCATACCGAATGCTTCCCCTGCCTTACAGGAAGAAGCAGGCTGGTATGCGGATCGGTTGAGCATTAATGTGGAACTGCCCACACAGCAATCCTTGAATGTATATGCACCAGAAAAGAACTTGTGTGAAATTACCGGCACCATGAACCGGCTGAACGAGAAGATTTCGGAAACATTGGAAGAAAGAAAGAATAAGCTGCGCTTTACACCGGGCGGTCAAAGCACCCAGATGATTGTGGGAGCGGACAGCACGAGTGACAAGGGCATTTTAACCACCAGCGTGGGCCTTTATTCCAAGTACAAGCTGAGACGTGTGTATTACTCCGCTTTCAGCCCCATCCCGGATGCCAGCACAATCCTGCCGGCACGGCCTGCCCCGTTGCTGCGCGAGCATCGGCTTTACCAGGCCGACTGGCTGTTGCGGTTTTACGAATTCCAATTGAATGATATTGTCGCGGGGACAAAGGACGATATGCTGGACTTGAACCTGGATCCCAAGCTGGCCTGGGCGCTTCGCAACCGTCACCTTTTTCCTGTTGATCTGAACCGGGCCGAGCGGCATCTGCTCCTTAAAGTCCCTGGGCTGGGCGTGCGATCGGTTGACAAGATCATCCAGATTCGGCGTTATCATCAACTCTCCTGGTTTGACCTGATGAAGCTGCGGGTTACGTTGGATAAGGTTCGCCCGTTTGTTTCCGTGGCGGATTATGCACCTAAAAGCAGCCTACTGGAACATGTGCAATTACAGGACTTGCTGGTTAAGCCCCGTCAGCTCAATCTGTTCCAAGCGGTTTAACAGTAATGTATCTGGTAGAAATCAACAAGATTCCAGGTTTTCAGCAGTGGCGGGATGGCGCCAGGGTTTGCCTGCAAGCCAACTTGCCTCCCACCGAAGTTTTATGGAGAAGTCCAGACAACACAGTAGAATTAAGCCTGTTTGACTCGCCGGCCACATTACAACCATCCTTGCAAACGGCAGATGATATCAGGGTTTCCCCAGCATTTATCCGCCTGGCGGAAACCGCGGCATGCCATCAGGATCCGGAACGGTTCGCACTGCTGTATCGGATTCTCTGGCGATTGATCCACGAAAACAAACAGCTACTACAATTCAAAACCGATGACGACATTTTACGACTGGAGCGCATTGTCCATGCCGTGCGGCGCGATGCCTACAAGATCACGGCGTTTCTGCGCTTTCGGGAAATCCGGGACGAACAGGGGCCGCATTTTGTGGCCTGGTACGAGCCGGAGCATTACACACTGGAAATGGTGCTGCCATTTTTTCAAACCCGGTTTTGCAATATGCGATGGGCCATCCTGACCCCTTACCGGGCAGCCCATTGGGATGGCAATGAAATATCCCTGGCGGATAACCCAGATCCGGCTTTATATCCTGCCGAGGATGCGGTTGAGACGTATTGGCTGCAATATTACAGCAGCATTTTCAATCCTGCCCGCATCAAGGAGAAAGCCATGCTGACCCAGATGCCGAAAAAATACTGGAAAAACCTGCCCGAGGCGCACCTGATCCCCAACCTCCTGCGTGATGCCAATGGATGCGTCCATAAAATGGTCGAACAAAGCCAATCCGGGTCTAAATAGCACTAGGCCCCATATACTACATCTTGCTTTCCGGAAGAATGGAGTTAAGTTTTGTAACAGGACTGTCCGGATAAGCAATCTTTTCGATTGAGGGTTGTTTTCTAACCTGACATCAAATCGAAGAGATTGTTTAAATAAGGAGAGAAACGTGATTAAAGCAGTAAGTGCTTTTACCTCAACACCCCAAACAAGTCCGACAAGTAGAACCAAATCAAAGATGGGAATATCACTAGATAAAATTGAATTTGGGAAAAGAAATTCAAAAATTGAACAGTACCCTCCATTATCAACACAAGATAGAGATCTTCTAGGCACTTTCTCTCCAGATGGCGTTCATACTGAAGAAGTTTTGCATCACGTATTATTGGCCTCAGTGAACCGCTTTAGAGCTTGGATCGGTGCAAAGGGAGATAGCGCGCTACCTTCTGTCGCAAATTTACCTTCAGTAACCAAAAAGGATGTACTTGCCTTATTTAAATACGAGCATCAACATGCTCAGGTTCTGAAAGATCTAGACTTTTTAGAACAAGAGAAGTTTATTGCTACAAAGGATGGCAAAATTGTCCTCTTAGATAAAGCTAAAAGTTTCTATGTACATCATTTTGAAGAGCGGACTGGTGTTGACAATTTGTGGTACAGATCTCATCCTCAACAATTGCCAAGCGGTCCAATTGCTCAAATCAGAGCAGCTTTAAGTCAAATTCCCTTACTTGTAGATAGAGTCGTTGCTTCTAGAGTAGCCCCCTGACGAGTTCCTCGCTTAAGGAATTCCTGCTCGACCTGCATCAGCACTTCCTGTTTTTTCAACAGCCACCGTGGCGCCACCAGGCCATCGCGGTGGCCGTTGCCTGTTATGCGGTGGATGGCGATTGACGGATCCAGGTGTTCGATAAAATCGCACACGAGTTGAACATAGGCTTCCTGCGCCAACGGCTCCCATTCCCCGCGAAGATATTGCTGCTCCAGTGGGGTATGCTTCATGGCGCAAAGCAGGTGGATTTTAACCCCTTCCGGAAGCATTTCGGAAAGCCGCATGGCGGTAGCCATCATATCGGCATGGGTTTCTCCCGGTAAGCCCAGGATGACATGCACGCACATGGGAATGTTCCGCTCCCGCGTCAGGTTAAAGGCGTGGACGAAGTCGGCGTGGGTCTCGCAGCGGTTTATCAATTCCAGCGTATGATCATGGATGGTTTGCATGCCGTACTCTACACACAAGTAGCCACCAGGGTGGTTGTATTGCGCAATCAAGTCCAGCTTCTCCTCATTCACGCAATCCGGCCGCGTGGAAATGGACATCCCGATGATGTCGGGATGCGCCGCCATGGCCTCATCATACAGCCGCTTCAACCGTTCTATTTTACTGTAGGTGTTGGTATAGGACTGGAAATAAGCGACAAACTTTTCCGCCTTGAAGCGTCGGCGCATAATCTCAACGTTCTTCTGGATCTGGGCCGTAATCGTGTCCTTCTTGTTCTGGGCACGGGAGCTGGAACCGGTCTCGTCGCAAAAAGTACAGCCTCCCACTCCTTTGGTGGCGTCGCGGTTGGGGCAGGTAAACCCGGCATCCAGAGTTACTTTGTAGACCCGGTGGCCGAATTTGGCTTTTAAAACATCGCTGTAGGCCAGGTACGGTTTTTCCCGCATGGCGCCATCTCCATCAGTTGCGGACTTCTGTGTATTTCAGTTTAGCCCAAACAAACCCAAAGATCCGCCAATGGCAGGAGGCTGTCCACTGTGCGAACGGTTTTGCGAAACACCATTCCCGCTTTTGGGGTTTGTTGTTTACAATAGTCTCAAGGAGTTTGAGATGTTCGGTATTTTTGCAACCATCTGTCGCATCTGGGCCATTATGATTTTCGTCATCGGCCTGGCAGCCGGTGTGTTTCTTTATACCCAGCATGTCGATGCAGAGTTCCCCGGTGCTTATACCAACACCATGACGCATTTACTCCATCCGTTTATCCAGTTTATCCGCGATAAAATCGGCACGCATTACACCGAGTTCAAGGGACAAAAGTTCGAGATGGCTTACGGCGTCTTTATTGCCGTGTGCATGGGCTTGTTCCTGGGGTTGATGGGGCTAAACAACATGCTGATGAACCTGGAACGGGGCGTCTCTCGCAACGTTCGCCAGTTTAAGCACAAGGCCTTTATGCATAAAATGCAACGCGTGCAGGATCAGGCGGCCATTCCCGCCAATATAAAACAGATTACCCCGGAAGCCGCCGTGGTGGTCGCCATCGAATTCCAGAACCTGGATCGTGCCCCCACGCTGGAACAGGGGCTGCAACGGCATTTCCATACGCTGGACAGCAGCAAAAAAGTCTATATCCAGGACAACCGTGCTTTTCTGCAATTCATCTCCACGTTGGAAGCCTTGAATTACCTTCAGCGATTCCAGGCCGACTTTGCGTCACAGCTCCAGAAAACCCGCACATCGATAGATCATCCCCCGTCTTATACCATTGCCGTCCACTCCCTGCCGGACAGAGATGCCTTGTTTGAAACCGAGAAAACCATCTGGTCGCTCCTCAAGGTGGCGGGCCATCAACAAATTTGTGTGACGCCGGCCGTAAAGGAACAGTATGAGCTGCAAACCCGCATGCTAGAGAAAAGACTGCCGCTGGATATCGATTATCTCGGCCAGTTTTCGATCCTGGGGCATCGAACTTTAACCGACGTTTATCGTCTTACATGGCATAATGATAGGGCAAGGGTTTTATAAAGCGGATGCTTGCCTGGCAGGACGAAACAATTATTGCTACTGAGGAGAAGATGATGAAAAAACGCTTCGGTCGTAAACACATACTGGCAAGCCTGCTGCTTGCAGTACTCATGGCCGGTTTCTGGGGCGTCTCCCAGGCGGCAAAACCGGTCGCGCCCGCCCAACCCACGGTGGTCGTATTATCCGCCTCCTGGTGCGGAACCTGTCGGGAAATTTCCCCCATGGTGCGCAAGGTCGTTTCCTCTTCCCCGGAGTTGGGGCTAAAACTGGTCACGCTGGATGTGGATGGCAGCAGCGCCCCTGCTCAGGCCGAGCAGTACGGGATTTCCGTGAGCGGCAGCAACGTGCCGCAGGTTTACCTGTTTAGCAACGGAAAGACCGTGTTGCTGTTTAACGGCAAAAACTACAAGTTTGGCCAGTCCAAAGCGGCGGAAGCCGAAATTCGCCAACGCCTGCAAAGCAGCTTCTAAACCGGTTGTCTGAAACTTATTGCGGAACAGCCCAACGGCGCGGCGTTTGGGGCATTAGGTTGGCAAAGGGCGGCGCACCGTTTTGGAATGTGCTGGGCAGGCCTGCCGGGTTAAACGGGTTTGAACGATGGATTGACGGCACAGGCGGCTTCGGTTCAGTAGGTTTTGCAGAAGCCGGCGGGTTTTTAGGTGGTTTGGCCAGGATGGCTTTGAACATAGCCCAGGTGGTTGCGCCATATACCGCAAAGGCGCCTAATCCTGCGGCAACAAACCCGTTGACGTATCCCAGGTTGCGGATAAAGGGCAGCTTGTTGAGCGCCAAAAAGGCAGCAACACCTGGCACAGCGCCCAGGTAACCCGGCGTCAGGAATTCCTTGGAAGTGCCGCGTTTCTCCACAATGGCGCGCTGCATTGGTTGGATAATGCCGGCATCAATCGAGTTCATCAGCAAGCCGTAAATCACGAACATAAACAGGATGCTCAGCGGCAGCTTAAGCCAGAAGCGGCCCCCTTCAAAAACACGGTGAAGCTGGCTCTTGTTCACTTTGTTGCCGGATAAGTCCTTGAACAGGTTCAGCAAGGTTTTGTTCATCTTTGGGTTGGCTTCCACCGCGGGCAGCATAATCCGTTTTTGGACCGTTTCCAGCATCTCATCGAAGAATTGTGCCTTGGCGTATTTCGTTGGCTTGGTTTGGGTAATCCAGTTGCTGAATGCCACAAACGGGTTCTTCTGCGGTGTAATGGATTTGTTGGGCACTGCCAGCAGCGTCGGTTTCGCGTGGCCTTGCAACTCCTTGAATAAGGTCTCAAGGTTTGTGTTTTTTAGTTGCTGGGCAAAGGTCGTATTCTTGAAATGCTCATCCTTGGCAAGAGCTTCTAGTGCTTCATAGAAGGCTTTTGCCCCTTTGTGGGGTATTTTGTGATACCGCTTCAACTGTTGGTGAAGTCTGTCATAATCGTGCTTGGCGCCTAAACGGAGGAAATCACCGACACGGTGATACCAACGCGTGCCGTGGAATGCCCGCTCAAACTGCTTATCCGTGAGTTTGGCAAATTTCGCAGACTTGCGGACGGACTCCGGCACATCCTTGGTGGTTGGCGGCGCAATGGCTTCCTTAAACAGGTTGGCCAGCTCGTCCATTTTCTTGAGTTGGCCTTTCAGGAGGTCGCCCTGCTCGCGCGTCAGGCCGCCTTTAACCTGGGTTAAATGCTCATCGATATATCTTTCCGGCGTCAGCAAACGTTTCATATGGTGCCCCAGAAGCCGGGCTTCCTGTTGCTCCGCTGCCGACATTTTTTTTCCGTGCAGATTGACGTGATCCTTGATTAAATCCGGAATAAGCTCATAGCTTCGGGGGTTGACCATGCTACCGATAAAATGTTCCTGTAAAACCGGCGGGATATTGCTCTTAAAGTTGGGAACGGTCTTCCCTCTCATAAAGTCCGGAATATGGATGCCGTTGCCTTTTGCCGGGTCATACTTGGCTTGAAGGTTGGACAACCCCAGCATCTTGAGGAAATTGGGGATAACGTACATTTTTTCCCCAAGACGATAGGCAATCTCCGTGACATAGGCCGTGACAAACACCATAAACCAATGGCGCATGTGGTAGTCCATTTTCCGCGTATCCGGCACGGCCTGGGGCAAACCGAAATCCTCCCCGTTAATCCGCGCCGTCTCGCGGATGATGTACATCCCGTTGTTTAGCTGGGTATCCAGCAAACCATTAATCGTGGGATTCAGGAAGATACTCATGCGTGCATCCTCACGGGTTGTGACGCGTTGACGGCAGATACGGCATTATGGTGCGAAGCGCCTGCAATCCCGTCCAGTTCAAACTTGGTTTTCGGTTTGGGGAAGAATTTTTGATCCAGCGGGACTATAAATTTAAAGACCATCTTCTGCAACGCAATCCCCACAACCGCCGTCATCAACACGCCGGAGAGAAGGACGGATCCCAACTTAAACATCCCAATCCGCGTCAGGATGTCTTCGGTCAGCCTGGCCTGATATTTGGAGAAGATCGGTTGGTTCTTCAGCATCCCGTTGCGCAGCTTGGTAATGTAGTTCAGCATATGCTGGCGTTCGTTGTTATCCAGCTCCGTCCAATGCTTGGCCTTAATCCCAGCGGATTTGAATATGGATAGATAATCCTTCTTAAACCGGAAACTATTGGCTATATAATCAAGCCACGTCTTGGGGCTTTTTTTGGAAAGGAACTTAATTTGATTGCGGAACCCTTGCGGCATGGTGTGCTTCTTGTTCCAGGGCTGCATAAATTTGTTAAACAGTGAATTGAACCCATACTGCGGGTGCTTGCCGAACAGCGTCACCCCAAGGGAGCCCACCCAGGCCAGTATATTGCGGGCCCAGGTTTCCAGCGGCCCCTGATGCAGGACCATTGCCATAATGCCTTGGGGTATATAAACCAGCCAAAGCCCGAGCCTGGCGCTCCAATCCTCTAAAGACAAATTTGCCGCCCGTGTGTTAACAGGGGGCGGCAACATTTTAAACAGATTAAAGGCAGATCCGGAAAAAGCGGGTTTGGCATGCTTGTCATAAAGCATCTTTCGGTTGTCGATGCGAAGGCGCGCATCCAACCCCTGCGGATGAGCTGGAATTTGGACTGACGTTATACCCCGGACGTTCATACTAAAAGCGAAACCACTCGTTAAGCGTCATCTTGGCAAAATAAAAACAAAGCGTTTTCGGAATTGCCTGTTCTGCCCAGATTATGACAATTCCGATACGTTTATTAAAGTAAAATTTCCGTAAAACTTTAAAAAATAAAGTAAAAAGGGCCACCGCCGCCGATTTGCAGCCTTTTCACATTTCTTTACCGCCTTGGGATATCCCCCCCTGTTAACGCATAAAACCAGCAGTGCTTCCTAGTAACCGTTTTAGCAGAACCTCTAGTATCGTTGGGAGGGGATATAGGGAATGCGCTTCCTTTCCTCCGGGTTTTTGGAGGCGTACGCAATGAACAAGCCCGTAAATTTAACCACACCAACGGAGATAAAGATGATGAGCAGAAAATAGGATAGCTTTTCCATGTTTGTTGGCGGATGAAAGCCAATAGCAAAGGGGTTGATGTCCACCAGCGTCAATATCAGATACAGGTAGAAAAATAAGACAAACGTTGCGTAAAACGTTTCCAGAAAAAAGAGACTCATCCGCGTCGACATTCAATCTTCCTCTCTTGGATTCACCCGTTTCGCTTCATTGTATATATAAGTTATACCTAACAGGAAATATAGCCAAACTTGATCCAATGGTCTATTTTGATCTAGACCATTGGATCAATAGGAACTTTTAATAATTACGGTGTGTTACTAACATTCTGTTGGGATTATCGCCCTAATTTCCCGTTCTGTAGGCTCTATTGTGGGGTACATTTGCCCTTCTGTAATCCCAAATACACTTTGTAGTGTGCTATCCAAATTGGGGCTGTTTACAGGCAGATTAGAGTTATTATATACGTTAAATCTTGCATATGAATCTATCCAGCGCTGCACATTGACATTTTGGCCTGGAACGCCAGCTGCCATCTCTCCTAAAACAGAAGCTTGCACTTCTTCCTCAAACGAGTTCTGAATGCCGGCTTGTCTCATTTCCCAATGTATACCTTCGTGTGCAATAAAGGTTCTGATGGTATGCGGGTCATTAGAGGCAATCTGAATTTCACCGCCAATCACCTGATTATTAGCGTTGTAATAGGTGATTACTCTTCCATTAAGCCGCGAATTCCGTTCACCGTTCGGACCAATTTGGATGCTGGGATCGTATATAATTCGAACATTATCTCTAGCGAGCTCATTTACAATCATCGCCCCTAATTGGTACCGACTTGTCCTTCCTGCATTATGATAAGTTGTAACCGTATTTCTTAAATCGTTTATAGCTCTGTCGACAATTGGCTGCCCTTGACGAACAGGTAATAAAGGCGGTGCATTTGGATCTCCGCAACCAAAATTGGTATGACTGTGATCATGATCATCACTATGGCTGTGAGTTGCAACTCTTGCCTGAACATTTGGGGACGCAATACCAGACTGATATGCTTGATAAGGCAAGCCTACAGGAGCATTTGGCTTTGCTGTAGGTTTTGCGCCACGAATCGTTTGGATATCTTGCGGGGAAACGCCATTGGCTTCCAAAAAGGCGATAGAAGGTTTGCTGATAGGCTTACCTGCCGGTTTTTCAGGTGTTTCCGGCGACCAGCTAAATTCCTCTCGAATTCTTTGTTCTATAATATCGCTAAAAGTAGCAGATCGCTCTGTTATGGCATCGTGTAACAATTCTCTTGCAGAAGGTTTTGTCCCTCGAATACGATGAATATCTGCCGGAGAAACGCCATTAGTTTCCAAAAACTGAATTGAAGGTTTGCTGATAGGCTTGCCTGCCGGTTGTAATGGGGCTTTTTCGGTGGTTCCGCCGGTTGTAACTCCTCCTGCCGGTTTTTCAGGTGTTGCCGGTTTTCCTGAGCGGATTGTTTGAATATCTTGCTGGGAGACGCCGTTGGCTTCCAAGAACTGAATTGAAGGTTTCGCAGTTGCGGTTTTCTTGGGTGGTGGGGAATGCATTACTCTTGCACCGGGAATTTCAGCCCGGTCTACTGGCGGATTCCCTGGGGCTTGGATAACCGATTTGCCAGGTACAACAGCTGCTGCTTTTGCAGGGGCTGGTTTGTCTTCCGCACGCGTGGGTCTTATATCCACGTCAGCGGACTTAACACCTTTGGTATTCACCATTAGCTTCTCCTTGTTTATTCCGTATGTTGAAATTTAAGCATCAAAAATGGCACGGCACTTGCTGCACAGTTTTATCAGACTAAACCAGTCAAATGCCAAAACAGCAATTCACTGCATTCCGCAATCAGTCAACCTTTAAGCTTTTCAGCCTCCACTAAGTAAGGCCAAAAAATACCAACATTTGTTTCTAAAGTGCATAATTATATACACAGAGGATTTTAAACTTTATAAGCACATTCCAACCCCTGTGACATGTCACAAGAATAAATTCTACGCTAAGCTGGCAAGATTCCTCATTATCAACACACAATCTCCAACATTTTTAGAACTCATCCGGTAATTTTCTGATAAGATGCTGTGGTTGTGATTGAGAGTTGGAGGCGAATAGGGATGGGTTGGAAGAATTTATCAGACACAGAGTGGGCGTTAATCGAGCCTCATCTTCCCAAACAAAAGCGAGGA
>CALAJO010000156.1 GCA_937922745.1 uncultured cyanobacterium | reverse complement strand
CCAAGGGTGTTGTCTTGTATTTATCTCATACGCATCGGCAGCTGTGGCGCAACGGCTTAAACCGCATTCAACTGGGAGGCGGGCTCGGTGGTGATAAACCGGTGGGTCATGTAAGCGGAAATCGGCCGGGCCTGGATGGTGTTGTTCTCGATGACCACGATGGCCGTGTCCGGCGTCCCGCGGCCCGGTTGCATCATGCGCCCCAGGCTGCGCATGGTGGGCAAGTGCTGGGGATCGCTGCCGTAATAGGCCACCGCCACCGCATGGATGGGCTTGGGGGAACGCATCCTGAGCTGATCCTGGAAGCCCATGATGATGGCCACCAGGTCCGGTGGCTCGCTGATACGCTTCCACCAGTTAAAGCCGGCAGCGGTATACACCTTGCCGTTAGAGAACAGGACGGATGCCGCCGGCGTCTGGGTTAGGCTCCCGGGTGGCGTGTTCCGCTCCGAGGACTGACGGGCCTGCGCCAGCATCAGCTTCGCCGTGGCCTCCGGGATGCCGTTCTGTCTCAGCGTGGCCTGGGCTTCCGGTGAGAACGGCAGCGCCCCGATACCGGCTTGCTTCCCGGTGATGAGCGAGGGCATCTGCCTGCCCCAAAACGGCAAAACCTGGTTGAGATGCCGCGCCACAAGGGTAAACCGGCCGTTTCGGTTTTCAAGCCCCGCAACAAGGGTTTTCGGCGTAAAGTAGGCAGCCGAACTCATCCAGTCCAGGCATTCCGAGCAGGAGACGCGAAATTTGCCCAGGGTCTCAATCATCAGCACCATGGTCTTCACCTTGAACTGCTTTTGCAGATCGGCCAGATGCCTTGGGTTCTGGAGCCAGCTCAGCGGCGTATTCTTGATAATTTTGTCCCGCACGGCGGAGAGAGCCGCCTTTTCGCTGCAATGGGTGTTATCCCGCCGCAACTCAATGTTTGAAGCCAGTTCCCAGGTGCCATCCTCAAATTCCATGTTGCAGCAGTGGAAGTTGTCGGAAAAATTGCCGACCAGTTTGCTTTTCAGGGCATGCTCATATGCTTGTAGGGCCTTGCCCAGCAGCTTCCGCTTGTCCTTGCGCAAGTCCACACCCGGCGGGCCATCAACGGCCACGGCATCGGGATCCAGGCCGTACCGCAGAAACAATCGTTCATTGGGATCCGCCAGGGCAACAACATGCCGCCAGGCCGTGCGTATCTGCTTCGCCAGAGGCGGCCTGGCCGCTTCCTGTTTCTGGGGTTGGCCAGCCCTGCTACTAGCCGGCGTAGAAGAAACGGAGCTGGCATTCTGTAGCGCAAGGGCTTCCACCGAAATATCGCGCGCGGCAAACCGTGGCATTATGCTGGCAATACGGGTCACAGCTTTCCTTACTCCCATGCCCAGGTTCGGGCAAGATTCCTCTAAGTCACATCACTTCAATTTCAAACACCCCTACATGTACAAAAAATAAAGCTGCTTGGCGAGCCATTTTGGCAATTTCGATACAAACAGATGCAGCCGCTCTGGTAGACAGCTATCAGGCGTGATATCGAGATAAGGATCTGGGCTTGATGTGCGCCCGGAAAACTGCCCGGTGCGTGGTTGAAATGGGGAGAAGAGGCTTTTATAGTGGAGGTAGAGCCGGGTAGGAAAGCACCGCGTGAAAAACCGTCGTTTCGCAAAAACCGTTGAGCCTGTTACTTTCTATCCAAACGGGTTGGAAGGGCTGATGGCCTGGTTTGCGAGCAAAGGCTGGAAACCTTGGGATTACCAGTTGAAGGCATGGGAGGCGTTTCGAAACGGGGAATCCGGGCTCATCCACTTGCCGACCGGATCCGGAAAAACCCTTTCGGCCTATGGCGGGCCGTTTAGCCGGATGATGGAAACCCCACAGCAAGGAGTTTACCTGCTTTACATTACGCCGCTGCGCGCCGTCGCACGCGACATTGAAAAAGCCCTGCTGGAACCGCTCGAAGCCTTAAAGCTTCCGCTCACGGTGCAAAGCCGTACGGGGGACACATCGGCCGCCGTTCGCAACCGGCAGCAGAAACGCCTTCCCAATATCCTCATCACCACGCCGGAATCGCTGAACCTGCTGTTGACCCGCCAGGATGCCGCCTCGCAGTTGGGCAGCGTGCAATGCGTGATTGTGGACGAGTGGCACGAGTTGCTGGGCAGCAAGCGCGGCACCCAGATGGAACTGGCCCTGTCCAGGCTTAGGCGGTTCTCGCCACGATTACAGGTATGGGGCGTTACCGCCACTTTACCCAACCTGGCGGAGGCTGCCGAAGTGCTTGTCGGGCCAGGGAAACCGTATTCCATTATCCAGGGGGACATTCAGCGGCCGGTCATCCTGCAAAGTCTGATTCCACAAAATATGGACACTTTTCCCTGGGCAGGCCACCTGGGGCTGACAATGCTGAAGCAGGTGATTGATGAGATTGACTTTGAAAGCTCTACCCTCATCTTTACCAATACCCGCTCGCAGACGGAGCGGTGGTACCAGGCGTTGATTGATGCGCGACCAGACTGGATTGGGCAGGTCGCGCTGCACCACAGCTCCCTGGACAAACGGAACCGGCGCTGGGTGGAAGCCGGATTGAAAGAAGGCTATCTCAAGGTTGTGGTCTGCACCTCTTCGCTTGATTTGGGCGTTGACTTCTCACCCGTGTCACAAGTCATCCAGGTTGGCTCGCCCAAGGGTGTCAATCGTCTTATCCAGCGGGCGGGACGCTCCAGCCACCAGCCAGGAAAGCCTTGCCGCATCCTATGCGTGCCCACGCACGCGTTTGAGCTGCTGGAATACGAAGCCGTCCGCCACGCCATAACCCAAGGCCACCTGGAAGCGCGTCGCCCGCTGAAACAGCCGCTGGACGTGCTGGTGCAGCATATGATGACCTGCGCCCTCGGAGGCGGCTTTACCGCAAAGGATCTGTACGAGGAAGTCAAAGGCGTGTATTCCTATGCCCAGCTTAGCTGGGAAACGTTTCTATGGGCGCTGGACCTGCTGGTGACTGGAGGAAGGACCCTGTATGCCTATCCCGACTATCACCGGCTGCAGGAAGAAGAGGGACATTTTCGGGTCATCAGCACCCGCCTGGCGCGCTTGCACCGGCTTAACGTCGGCACCATCCTGGGAGACTCCGCGATGGAAGTCCGTTTTCTGAAAGGGGGCCGATTAGGGACGATTGAGGAAAGTTTCCTTACCAAGCTGCATCCAGGGGATGTGTTTCTCTTTTCCGGCCGACTCCTGGAACTGGTATCCATCCGCGAAACCACGGCGTATGTCAAACTCTCCAAAAAACCCGCCAAGCATGTCCCGGCCTGGCAAGGGGGGCGGCTGGCCTGGACGCCGATTTTATCCCGGTACGTGCGGCGGGAGCTGGATGCATACGCCCATGCCCGCCAGGACACTAGCCCGGAGCATCAGGCCATGGCCGTTATCCTGCAAAAGCAGGCGCAGCTTTCCGCTGTGCCCCGGCAGGATGAACTACTAATAGAACTGTTCGAAAGCCGGGATGGCAGTCACCTGTTCGTCTTTCCGTTTGATGGCATCCAGGTGCATGAGGGGATGGCGGCATTGCTGGCCCTTCGGCTCAGCCAGCAGCAACGTGCGACCTTCTCCATTATGTGCAACGACTATTGTTTCAGCCTGTTTGTGGATGAGGCTTTCCCGCTTGAAGGCGGCCTTTCGCCGGAACTGTTCAGCCCGGAGAACCTGGAACGCGACCTGGTGGAAAGCTGCAACGTGGCCGAACTGGCAAAGCGCCATTTTAGAGAGGTTGCACGTGTTTCCGGCATGGTATTTACCAGCTATCCCGGTCGTCATAAATCCATGCGACAGATCCAGACCAGCACTTCGCTGCTGTATGACGTATTTCGCAAGTACGACCCGGAAAACCTGCTGCTGATGCAAGCGACCCACGAGATGTTCGACCGCTACCTGGATCAGCAACGGCTGGCGCAGGCATTGACGCGCCTCTCCCAATCCCGCTTGGTGGTTCAAAACGTAAAACGCCCAACGCCGCTGGCATTCCCGTTGTTTGTCGATCGGCTGGCCGCTAAATTGTCGACCGAATCCCTGCAAGAGCGTATTGAACGCTTGAAACGCCGATGGAGCAAGATATGATTACCCATACGATACGCGGCGAGGAGTTGTGGCTGTTACCAGAGCGGGCCGTTTATTGGCAAGCCAAGCAAACCCTGTTGGTTGCGGACTTGCACCTGGGCAAGACCGCCACATTTCGACAGCATGGCATTCCCCTTTCCGATGATGTCCTGGCGGATGATTTGGAGAGACTTGAAAGGATTCTGCTACAAACCGGGGCGAAACACCTCATCATCCTTGGGGACTTGCTGCACGAAAGCCGGAGCCTCTCCGCACATACCGCGCTACAGATTAACCGATGGTTTCGGCAAATGGGGCATTTGCGCATTTCGGTTGTCCCAGGAAATCACGATCGTGGACTGGCAGGGTTTACCGAGGCATGGGGAATCGAGATCCTGGGCGATCCCAGGGAGGAAGGGCCGTTTGCCTTGACGCATCAGCCTGAAGCCCGGCCGGGTTTTTATACGCTGAGCGGTCATGTCCACCCCGTCCATATTTTAAAAGAGGGAAAAAGTAGCTTGCGTCTGCCATGCTTCTATTTTGGCCGGAATTTCGCTATATTGCCTGCATTTGGAGGCTTCACCGGAGGCTATCCGGTAAGACGGGAAGCAGAAGATGCCATTTTTGTCATCGCGGATGATGCGGTGATTGCGATATAAAAAACCCCATCCGGAAAAACCGGACGGGGCCCCCGTTTTCCTCACCCATCGCTTGTGATGTGGAGATTAATGTACTGACGGGGTAAATAAAATGGAACCGTATTGTTTAAGGAGAATCTATCTCGGAGGCTCCTCCCTGTTGGGTTGCGGATTACGGATATTAGTCAGTCGTTTACGCCTGGTTTCCTCATCTTCATCATCCAGGAACAACTGCATTAAGTAGTTCTGCTCGCCGTCGATGCTCAGGTCGCCGGGATCGGCTTTTTCAAAAGGAATGGTCTGACCATCATTGCCCTGGATATAGACGTTGGAAGGGGAAACCTCCAAATCCGGCTGGGGAATGGCATTACCATAGGGCATACCCTTCAATTGCCGGGATTCGGTTTCAGCCGGGTTCGTCCGGCTCCGCCATTCGGTAAATGCGTAGTTGGTGCTGTTTTGGGTTGCTTCCCGTGCGTCATTGTCCAAGCCTGTATCCCTTCCGGTTGAAGGAGCCGGAGCGGGTTCTGGCAATGGTGTGGGTGTTGGCGCAGGACCGGGTGACGGTATAGGTGAAGGCTCAGGCGATGGTGTGGGAGACGGCCCCGGTGCAGGAGAGGGTGATGGCTCCGGTGACGGGCTGGGCGTTGGACTGGGCTCTGGCGCCGGCGTAGGTACCGGAGATGGTGCTGGACTCGGTTCCGGTGTTGGAGTCGGCGCAGGGGGTGGTTCTGGTGATGGGGCAGGCTCGGGTGCCGGAGAAGGAGAAGGCCCCGGTGATGGGCTTGGCGTTGGTGAAGGTGGTGGAGG
>CALAJO010000155.1 GCA_937922745.1 uncultured cyanobacterium | reverse complement strand
CGCCCCGATGATGCCGAGCTGATGCTTCAGAAAGCCATCTCGCTAAACCCGGCCGACAAGGAAGCGACCGCATCCCTGCTGAAGATTTATGATCAGCGGGGTGAGAAAGAACGCTCGCTCCTGGTGCTGAAAACCTTGCTCAAGGATCAGCCGGGAATGTTGGAATACCAGAAAGAATTGCTTACCCGCCTTCTGGCGGAAAACCGGGTAAATGAAGCGTTCCAGCAAGGAACCACGTTTGTGGAGCCGATCCTCTCCGGGCAAACGGCACCCTCCCCTGTAACGGAGGAGTTGGTCAGCCTGTTTTCCCAGGCGGCGTATGCCCACGGTAAAGGCTTTATCGATCGGCAGCGTTTTCTGGCGGCACCGGTCATCAAGAATCTGGTTGCCTATTACACCACCCGCCTCAATACGGATCCGGCGGCATTGAATGCCCGTTTGAACATCTTGTTGATGGATCCGTTGCACAGCCTGACGGCATTGCCGGCTGATTACCAGGCGCCTGCCGAACAGGCGGCCACAATGGCAAAAATTGCATTCCTCACCGGCAACTGGCCGCTTCACCAGGCGAGCCTTCAGCAGGTGGCCGGGAATCAAGACTCAACCCCGGAAGCCCTGGTGAACATGGCTTCGGAATTTGCAGTCATCGGGGATTATCATGGCGCGCAACGGTTAATCGAAGCCGCTATTCGCCAGAAACCCGGATTTGCCCCTGCTACCGAATTAGCTACCCGTATTTCCACGGATCAGCGGAGCGCGCAGGAAAAGCTGGAAATCATTGAGAAGTTGCCTCGCGATATTCCACGCGCCCATTGGGAGAAGACTGTTGAGGAAGCGTTGCGCCTTTCCAGCGGCAACTGGGAACTCCATGCCCTGCTCGCCGAATCCCTGCTGAAGCAACGGGATTACGACCTGGCCTTAATGCAGCAGCAGTTGGCCATCCAGTACGCCCCATCCGAGGAGGAGCGGAAGCGCCTGCTGAAGAAAATCCAGAAAACCGAGCGGAAAATCGGGAAAAGTCGCTAAGCAGCCCTTTGCTTGGTCAGGTCTTGCAGGCCTAAGCCAGCCATCGCTTGGATGATTAGAGAAATGCACATGATGGATAGAATGGCAAAAGGAATCGTTAAGCCTCCCAATAACGCGCCCAGTCCGGTGCCAATGGCAATATCAAGCACCACGCCTGATGTGAATCTGGGTTTAAAATAATTCAGGATATTCTTTCCCGCGGTTTTCAGGCGCAGCCCGATTTGCCAGCCCTCCGAAGAACTCCCGGAAAACCGGGCCTGCTCCTTCTGCAAGAACGGTTGATGTTTGGCAGGCTGAGACGGGTGTCTCGCAATAGGCGGCTTGGGCTTCGATATTATGGCCGGGGCGGCGTATCGCGCAGTGGGGTGAAAGGTGACCGGCATCCTGATGCTCCTGTCATCGTCTTGTAGGTGCTATAAAATCCGTCAAGCGGAAAAAGTGCCTGATTTCCTTGAAGGTTATTATTGTTTTCAATATAACCTTAGCTTAGCCGACCAGAAGCGGCATGAGGAAGATTACCCAAAAACTACCGATCGAGGATGACGATTGTCCCGGCGGCGAAGTCCGCAATCCGTTTTTCCTGCTTTGTCATCAGGATCATCAGGACGCTGAGGCCACCGTAAAACAGGATCCAATCCAGCATATCGAAGATGGCGCGAATGAAGAAAGTTAGAACGCCTGGTTTTCCACCCCGCTCTGTGACGACGCGGATCCCCAGGGCCATCTTGCCGGGCGTTTGCCCATTATTGAGGGTATGAAAGCCGAAGAAATAGACCAGGTAAAAGAAGAGAGGCGCAAGAAACAACGAGAGCACAAACAAACCCAACCGCGAGGGCATGGCCACGGTTTGGGACAGGGTATTCGTTATGATGCCCAAGGTAATATACCAGCTAATGGTCACGAGAAGCAGTATCCCCTGATCCAGCAACATCGCCAGGCAACGGCGGCCCACGCCGGCCAACGGCATCGTAATCTCGATCAGTTCCGGCGTCCAGATGGTATGATGTTGATGTTCATCAGGTTGGATCATCGACAGATAGCCTCAATGGAAAATAACGAACTCCCTCTTTCTTATAGGCAAATCTTTCTGAAACTGAAGGAGAAGGTGGATATCTCGCTGAAAGGGGGATTGCAGCGGCAGTCGCCGGATTTTATCGAGGATTTCGCCCACCTGTATTTGCAGGGCCTCTCCGTCCTGACCCATATTAAAGCACGTCCGGCCTTAAAAACCAGCCTTCCGCCGTTACAGAAAATCCTGGTCCAGTCGCACCTGTTGCTTTACCCGGAAGCCAGCGAAAAGCAGTCCTCCTTTTGGCAGTGGCTCTGGCGGGATTACCCGGCAACATTATGGGCGCAGCGTTATTTCCACTTGGCATCGTTTGGCGTGGTTGCCCTCACCGGCCTGATTGGCTATATCGTCGTCCAGCAGAACTTTGAGATGGCCTCCGTCTTTATTCCTCCCTTTCTCAGGGCCTCTCATGAGCTGGATGCCTATCTGTTTTCCCCGGAGGCCCAGAAGGAGATGCTGACCGCCGGACGCGAAAGCACGCTGGAAATCAAGACGCTGTTTTCCTGGCTATTGTGGATTAACAACACCAAGGTGGCGGTACTCTGCTTTATTTCCGGATTCGCCTTCGGCATCCCCACGCTGATGATCCTAATCCAGACCGGGCTGATGCTGGGCACCTTCCCGGCCCTGTTCCGCGAGGGGGATATTGTTGGGCTATGGGCCTGGCTCCTGCCCCATGGCGTCCCGGAGATTATGGCCATTGTGCTGGCGGGCGGCATTGGCCTCCAGTTGGGCTGGGCCATGCTCAATCCCGGTCATCTGCCGATGGGGCGGGCCGTAAGGCAGACCTTGCGGGGCAACGTGATGACCATTGTCCTGTGTGCCTTGTTGCTGGTGTGGGCTGCCATCGTGGAATCCTTTATCCGCCAAAGTGAGCTGGATAATCCAACCCGCCTGCTGATCGCCGCTGCCTCGACCGTGCCGTTCATCCTGCTTTTTGTGCGGGCTGCATTCGCCCATCAATCGAAAAGCCCGGTTGAGATAGAAAAATGAACGAACGAACCCATTTTTTAATTTTTTCCAGCGATTAGCCCATTATATTTTGATTTCCGAGGCATGAAAGCTGATTTACAATATATAGTGCTAATAAAGCCGAGTTGTGATCTGTTTTTTGATGTCTTATCTTATTGTTGGATTCCCGGGTAGCGGCGAGCTTGAACATGTGATACATTAGAAAAGTGGAGGCCATCAGTCCCACCTGACGACCTCCGGCTTCATTAGTCTTTTACGACCAAGATGAAGATAGTCATTGAAAGAATCAATATACTGATCTCAATCATCGTCTCACCTCCTTTCCAAAATGGGTGGGACGATTGTTTTATGGGGAGGAAAGGAGGGAGAAACCAATGAAGCTTTTACTTTTTCAAAGTTCAGGGGTAGCGTTGCTACCGTGAAAGAGGGCTAGCAAAAGAAGGGCCAAGCGACCCTTCTCTCTATCTCTATTAAATGTGTAATTTGGGGATTATGCCGTGGGCTGAGGCTCACGTTGCGCACCCAGGGTGCCCATTAAAGCATTGGCCAAGCGGGCCGCCACTTCACGGTTCATAATGATGCGAATGTTGGGCTCGTCATCATTGTCGGGATCCGTGGTGAACTCCAGGGGTTGCCCGTCCTGGATGCTGGTGAAATCCGGGTAAAGGTAGAAGGATTCCAGGATAATGTCCTGTCCTACGCCTACCACACGAAAGGCATTGGCTGCCAATCCATCAATAACCTGTTTCGCTTTTTGTCCTGTCGGCACGTCTGCGTCCCTCTTTCAACTTGTAATCCGTACCCTATTACCTTACAAAATATGGATGGCAAAAGCAACGCTGCCGGAAGGGATCCTTTACATTCCGGGGAAAGCGCAGGCCAACTGATACGGAATAACGGTAAACCCGTCCAAAAAATGAGAGAGCCGGATGGGGCTCTCTGTTAAACTGGTTTGTTGTGTTTAGGTAGGCAGTTAACCAGATGTTTGCCTCAGCGTGGGCAGTGGCCCTGGCTGATTTCTCCTTCTGGATCTGTTGGGGAAGGGCTCCCTAAATGTTGGTGCGGGTGCGCTGGATGCCTTTTTTAACGCCGTTGGCCAGGTTCGGCTTGCCGTCCTTTTCCATTAACTCGGCCACATTGCGCAGAAAGTCCAGCACTTCCGTATTGTTGGCGGGCAAACCCGGCTCGGCCTGGCGCTTTGGGGTCACTGGCCTTTGCTGTGCGGTTGGCGCAGGCAGCGGCCGGCGGCTGGCGATGGCAGGCTGCTGGGTTGCCGGGCGATTCATCGTGCGATTTTGCTGAAGAGGATTGCTGACGCCCTTGTCGGCCATCGTTGTATTGGGTTTGGCTTTGCCGTAATTGTGGGTTTTGCTGACGGCATTGCGCATATTGAGCGACTTTTTCAGCTCGTGGTCAATCACTTCGCTGTTGCGGTTGATGGGGCTGGACACGACGGGTTGGGACTGGCGCGCATACTGGTTGATTGCATGGTTCTTCGCCACGATGGGGGCGCTGGGCAATTCCGGCAAAACATCATCCGCCAGCCCTCGCAAGCCAACGGGGCGCTCCGTGCCGCGGCGCTGCGTGGTTCGGGTGGCGCGGCTTCTCACTTGCTCGTTGGTGTACTCCTTGCCGTTGAATGGCTTGGTGTTGCGGCGGGGTAAAGGCTTGCGCTTCAGGCCGCCTTCCAGTTCCAAGCCGCCGGAAAGCTTCTGTCGGATGTAAAGGCCTAGCAGCAACAGAATACCGCCAATGGCGCAGATTCTGAATAACAGGGAGTAATCGGTTCCCTGGCTTTTGCTAAACGCGTTGGCAATGCTGGTAAGGCCGGCGAGTGTCGTATCCATCCAGGTTGCAGGCGCCTCGTTGGCCAGCTCGGTGGTTTGGTCGGTTGCTTCAGGGGTAATCAATGCCTGGCGATCGCCTGGGAGGCCATTATTCTCTTCCCCTTCAAACAGCATCGGCTCTGGGGTGGGGGCTGTAGTTTCCGGGACCATTGCAGTTTTCGTCGCGGCTTGTTCGGATGCTTCCGGTGTGGCTGCCTCGGTCTGTGCAATGCCGTTTTGGGAAGGCAAAAAGGACGTCTCGCTGCCCTCAGGCAGGTTCAGCCCTGCCTCCGGAAGGGGTTGCTGAAGGGGCTTGGGCTGGGAACTGACGCCGGATTCGGCTTCGTACACCAGTTGGGATTTGCGCTTGTGCGTTGCGGGATATTTACCGGAAATAGCAACCGGGCCCAGGTTTTCACCACGAATGAGCATTCTCAGCTTATCGCCATGGGGCTTAAGAACGACCTGCTCGATATTATCGGCCGCGGTAAAATCGGTGTTGGTGCCTTGCGGGGACTCGCTGCTGTCCAGGTCCAGGATAATCTTGTCGCTGGATTGGGACACGATATTATAAGGGATCCGGCTCTCGGACTTCAGGATAATCCGGGTTTCCACCGGGCTGCTTTTCAATTCTATCCCGCGCAGGATGCTTTGCGCCGACCAGGAGGCGCTGATATTGAATGCCGTTAAAACCAAGCTGAGTGCAATGACGCCTGCTCTACCCTTCGATCTCATGGACCAGCACCTCTCTCTTCTACCGCTCTTCTCATCCACTTCTACCAGATTAGAGGATAGGGCGGGGTGGTTTCATCGGTTATTTGCAGGAGGGGCGGCAATTTCCACTTCATGATGGACGGAGATGCCTTAAACTCATCTTTTTAACCCAGTTTCTCCCCACTACTAAAACGATCCCGTACGAGCAAGCTATACCTTGATTTTTACAGGCATCATCGTTACACTATTCGGCAGTATCATGCCGAATCTTTATACCAAAAGAGCGGAGGACCCATCTCCCAGGGGTGAATACGGCGCCGTCGCCGTTAGGGATCCATTTCCCCCGAACCCGTCAGCTAACTTCGCAGGCAAAGAAATGGATAGTGGAATGAAAAAAATGTTGTACAAATGGTTGCTGGTTGCCCAAGGGGCCGTTCCCTCCCTTTGGATCCCCTCCCTTAGATCATATTTTTGCCTTCGCTTGCTGCCATGCAGCTGCGCTCGGCAGTTTTGTACCGCATTTTTCATCTACTACAGAAATGGAGCGATGTGAATGTATACCCGTTTAAAGCGCGTTTTGTTTGGCGAACCGCTGCCAACGCACCAGGAACACCATGAGCGTTTAAACATCCCGCTGGCGCTGGCCGTCTTTGCATCGGACGCCCTGTCCTCCACGGCATACGCTACCGAGGAAATCTTGATTGCCTTGGCTGCATCCGCTTATATTGCGCAGGCAAACTTCCTATCCCTGCCGGTTGCGGCTGCCATTGCCATACTAATGGCCATTGTGGTCATCTCTTACCGTCAGGTCATCCGGGCTTACCCGCAAAGCGGCGGGGCCTATATCGTCTCCAAGGAAAACCTGGGCAAAATGCCATGTTTAATTGCGGGCTCTGCCCTGTTGCTGGATTATATTCTAACGGTTTCCGTAAGCACCTCGGCAGGTGTTGCGGCCATCGTCTCAACCGGCTGGGTGCCGGTATCAGGGCGTGTCCCGCTGGCTTTGTTCTTTATCCTGTTTATTACCCTGCTTAACCTGCGCGGGGTCCGGGAGTCCGGTAAAGTTATCGCGGTGCCGGTTTATGCGTTTATCGGCACCATGCTGACGCTGATTGCCGTGGGGTTATGGCGCGCATTTAGCGGGTTGCCCCCTGTTGAAACGACTGCCGGCATGACGCCGGTACCGACGGAAACGGCAATGGATATTGTCATCAATCTGTCATTAATCCTTGTCCTGCTTAAGGCCTTTTCTCACGGTTGTGCGGCGTTAACCGGGATTGAGGCCATTTCTATCGGTGTAAAGGCGTTTAAAGAACCGACGGCAGTTAACGCCAACCGCACCATGGTTATTATGGCCTGTCTCCTGGGGAGTATCTTCCTGGGCCTGACCTACCTTGCCTTTGCCTTCCAGATTCACCCGATGCATAATGAAACGGTCATTTCCCAGATTGCACGGGCCGTGTTTGGCAGCAGTCCCTTGTATTTTGCCGTTCAGATCTTCACGACCATCTTCCTGGTTTTGGCTGCGAACACTGCCTTTTCAGGTTTCCCGCGTCTAGCGACTATTCTGGCATCTGACGGGTTTTTGCCGCGGCAATTAATGAACCTTGGCGATCGCCTGGTGTTTTCCAACGGGATTATTGTGCTTGGCCTCGCGTCCGGATCGCTCATCTGGCTGTATCATGCCGATACCCACTCCTTGATCCCGCTTTATGCCGTGGGGGTATTCCTTTCCTTTACCCTGGCGCAAACGGGGATGGTGGTCTATCATAAGCGCCATCCAGGAGAAAGCTCCACGCTGGGGATGCTCATCAATGGCGCTGGCGCGTTCACAACCGGATCGGTCACCCTTCTGCTGGCATTCGAAAAATTCTTTGAAGGCGCCTGGATTATCCTGGTTGCGATTCCAACCCTGGTTATTATTTTCCTCAAGATATATCATCATTACCAATCCGTTGGGCGGCAGTTGGCCTTACCGCCTACCGGCGGCCACTGTCCGGTGCCCATTGAGCATACGGTTTTGGTCCTGGTGTCCTCGCTTAACCGGGGAACGATTCCGGCGCTGGAATATGCCAGCACCATTTCCAACCGGGTGGAAGCCGTGCATGTGGAACTGAACGCCGCCGCCACGGAGAACCTGCGCAAGCAGTGGGCTGATTGGGGCTGTGGCGTTCCGCTGGTTGTTTTGCAGTCGCCCTACCGCTCCATTACCGAGCCGTTGATTGATTACATTGACCAGGTGGAAAGCCGTTATGAACACGATATCGTGACCATCATCGTCCCGGAGTTTGTGACGAAGAAGTTCTGGCACAACATCCTGCACAACCAAACGGCGATTCTGATTAAGACATTGCTGCGTTTCCGTCGCGGGAAAGTCGTCACTTCGGTACGGTATTACCTGGAAGAATAATCTCTTTCTAAACTTTTTCCGGGCCGAGCAAGGCATCATCTGATGCCTTGCTGCTGTACGTGGAATCTATAGAATTTGCGCAATTCCAGCCATCAATTTGTTTTTATTTGAATATAAATATTTTATTAATCTTCATAATATTGGGGAAGGAAAGCATAGATGTTGAATCGGAATATTAGCCGGCTGGACTCGTTACAGCGCGCGCTTATGCAAAATGCCGGAACAGTGGATGTTGCAAAGGTCGGTGGCACTGCGCAACTGATCAAAATCAACCCATCGACGGTCGATCGATCGGGGATGATTATGGATGGCCTGGATGCCTTGACCAGCCAGAACAAGGCCTTGCTGATGCGGCCCGCCACTACGATGTCGCAACCTATGAGCGGCTCAGCAGCAGCGACAGCCCCGGTGAACACAACCGACTTTACGAATACGGCAGCAGGCGGTGCCTGGACACAGGATGACTTGCGCTTGTATCTCCATGGCCAACTGCCCAACACATCGCTTTACAATATGCCAGACCCGCCACCTATGAATTATGTAAGACCTGAGGCCATTGAAGGTCTGTACAACTCGTTTATGAACAAGGATGGCGTTTTTGATGTCGGTTCCTTCACCAAAATGGTGCAGGCTTTTGACGGCACGCACGCGATGTATGCCGGCAATCCGCCAAACGGCATCGTTGATCGTTACGAAGCACTGATTATTGCGCGCCAGATAGGCAATTTCTACCAGGATTTAAATAGGGCGCCAAATGGTTATCGGCAGCGGGCGGTTGAAATGGTTGCAGAGCGCAACGATCCGGAGTTGAATGCCTGGGTTGATGGGCAAAGCGGCTTAAACTCCGCAGGATTGAATCAGCGTTACCCGTTGGAAATTGTGGCGGGTGTTGCACGCGATACCGATACTGCCGGAATCGAGATCGTAAATGATAAGCCTCGCCTGGTCGTCCCTTTTAGCAAGGCAAGCGGCTACTATTACACTGGAGAAGAACAGGCGCGGATGATTGCCAATGCCATGCCGACACTGATGGCCATCGACAAGGCCTCCGGCACTGGCTTTATGGACAATGAAACGACAGCCTCGCTGAACAAGATTTATAACCATATTGACATTGGTGAAGCCGTCGCGGCAGACAGCCCACTTACCCAGGCAGAGCGGGATGCCGTGCTGAACGGGTTACATGAGATTCATTCGCAGACCTATTGGGCCAGAAAGGCCAGCTATACGGATGAGGGTAGAATCATTCCCGGTGCGCCGAATGATGTTCAATTAGTGCAGCAAGCCTTGCAAAGCGCCGCCGCCAAAGCCGAAGCAATCGGCGCCGGGGATCCGAAAAAGGCCGCCGATATTTTTATGACCTATATGGATGCCGTACTCATGGGCGGGCAATTCCCCAAGTCCTTTATTGGCGTTAATCCGCCCGGGTTTGAAAATCGTCCGGTCTACCTCTCCGATACCGGATGGGACGCCAGGATCCAGGATCATACCGGCACACAAACCTTCCACACAATGTCCTATGCCAAGCTGGCTTACCTTTACGGCTATGATGCGTCTGTTGGCGCGGCTTTCAAGCATGAGTTCGAAAATAACCGGGATCCTGAACAGGGTTCATCCAGGCAGGATTATTTAGCCGGATTTGTCGGCGCCCGTGTCGGCAAAATGCTCAGCGATTACCGGGGAGGCAACGGGGGCATGTCTCCTACCCAGATTGCGAATAACATCGGCCAGTGGCTTGGGAATGTGGACACCATCCTGAACGATGACGACTGGATGACCTATAACCTGTCTAATGCCTTCTTCCCCGATGCAAGACCCGCTCCAGCAGATGGACAATATCCTTACAATCCCATGGAAAATTTTCCGCCACCCATCATTAGCGGTGAAACCTATCAGTCCTACGCCGATCCGGATCCCAATTAAGACATCACCATTCCAGTAAGGCGGCTCCCCAGGACAAACCGCCGCCAAAACCGGCAAGGACGGTTTTCGTGCCGGGCGACAATTTGCCTTCGTAAAAGGCCCTGTCCAGCGTAACCGGGATGGACGCGGCCGCCGTGTTGCCGTAAGTCTGCACGGTGGTTACGGTCTTCTCCATGGGTTGGCCCAGCTCGGCCATAATGGTTTCTATCATCCGCAGGTTGGCCTGGTGCAGGATAAACAGATCCACGTCATCCGGCGTCATTGCGTGTTGGGCCAACAAGTCCTTAATGACGCCGGGAATGGTGCCGACGGCAAACTCCCAGACTTTCGGGCCATCCATATAAAACTTGTTGAGCCGCTGATCCAGGATCATCTCATCCACCGGCAAGCGCGTGCCGCCCGCAGGAACGCCGATAAACCGGCTACCCCGGCCATCGCTGCCCAGCTTAAAGTGGATCCGCCGGCTTTCGCTGGATGTTGCCGAAAGCAGCACTGCCCCGGCCCCATCCCCAAAGAAGACGCATGTCCGGCGATCCTCCCAGTTGAGGATGCGGGAATAGACTTCGGCCCCAATCACCAGGATGTGCTTCAGTTGGGGATCTGCAACCAGCATGCTTTGGGCCACGTTAAGCGCATAAACAAACCCGGCGCAAACGGAGTTGATATCGAAGGCGGGAATGAATTTGCAGGCAATACCCAATTTTTCTTGCACCAGGCAGGCCACGGCCGGCTGAATCTGATCCGGCGAGGAGGTTGCGACAATAATCATATCAATATCATCGGCCTGTCGGCCCGCGTTGTCGAGGCACCTCCTGGCCGCTTCAAGGGCCAGATCGCTGGTGGCAATGTCTTCCGTACAGATCCGGCGCTCCAGGATGCCGGTTTTTTCGGAAATCCATTGGTGGGTCGTTTCCACCCTTTGGGACAACTCATGGTTGGTCACCGTCTGCTCCGGGACATACGCGCCAATCCCGCTAATATAGACGCCCATCATCCTGCCTGCCTTTCTGTCATCCAATGCGCTCTCATCTGTTATTCCACGGGCATGATAGCCTCACTATGTGACATTTAAATGTCGTGCCTGGCTAAGTGTAACAAAAACACGAATTGCTTAAAATGGCCCTTCAGTACAATTGCCAACCGGATAAGGTTGCTTGCCTGCCCGCTACACACAGTCTTGATATTCGTTTCACGCAATCGCAAATCTTTAGAAACTTATAACGGGATAGAAGCTATGGAGAAGTAAAAATGATAAGACCTGTAAACGCTACCCAACCCAAATTTTCCAGTTACGTCAATCAAGGTACGCCGGACTACTTAAAGCAACGCCTGAATCAGGACATTGCCACTATGGAAGGCTGGGCGGATGTATACAATGAAGAGCCTGCCGGCTTGGCATTTCCACAAATGAATAATGTTGCGGCAGGTTTGCAAATGTTGTCTCAATCTCCCGAAGCAGTGGGCCAATTATTTTCAGGCTTACTGAGTGGTAACTGGCCAGAGCCGTCCAAGATGCGTCGTTTGATGGCGCTGATGCTCTTTCAGGATCAAAATCGCATTGAATTGCTAAGGAATATGCTCAAAACGCAAATGAATTATGATATGCGTGCTTAAGCATTCGGTTGCTTCAACCAGCGGGCAGCCTCCAGGGCATGATAGGTTACGATTAAGTCCGCGCCGGCCCGCTTAATACCGGTTAAACACTCCAATACCACTTTCTGCTCATCAATCCAGCCGTTTTGCGCAGCGGCCTTCACCATGCTGTATTCCCCGGAAACGTTATACGCTACCAGCGGCAGATCGGTTTCCTCGCGAACCCGGTGCAACACATCCAGGTAAGCCAGGGCGGGTTTCACCATCAGCATATCCGCCCCTTCCATCAAGTCCTGTTCGGCCTCCCGAATGGCTTCCCGCCAGTTTCGGAAATCCATCTGGTAGCTGCGCCTATCGCCAAAGGCCGGGGTGGATTCCGCCGCGTCGCGGAAGGGGGCGTACAGGCTGCTGGCGTATTTAACGGCGTAGGCCATAATGGCGGTATCCTGAAAGCCGGCATCATCCAGCGCCCAGCGAATGGTCTGGATCCGGCCGTCCATCATATCCGACGGGCAAACAAAGTCCGCGCCCGCTTCCGCCTGGGATACGGCGGCACGCGCCAGCGCCTCCACCGAGGGGTCGTTGACGACATGGCCGTCCATCACGATGCCGCAATGCCCATGGCTGGTGTATTCACACAGGCAGGTATCCGCCATCACCACCACATCCGTGCCGAAGGTCTTCTTGATTTCCTGGACGGCGTTTTGCACGACACCATTTTGCAGGTAGGCGCTGCTTCCCTGCGGATCCTTCTCTTCCGGCACGCCAAACAACATAATGGCTTTAATCCCAAGCTTCAACGCCTGATCAATCTCAATCAGCGCATTATCCACCGACTGCTGGTAAATCCCCGGCATGGACACAATCGCCTCTCGCTTGTTGCGACCATCCAGCAGGAAAAACGGGTAAATGAAATCGGCGGGTTTGAGGTGCGTTTCCGCAACCATCTCCCGGATGGCAGGGTTTTTACGCAGTCGACGCAGACGCAGGGCAGGAAAATTCAATGAGGCTAGTCTCCAGAGGCAGATTGATACGTTACTATTTTAACGCGAGCATCAACTTGCGACAGCTTCTTTTATGGAACCTCTACGTTTTCTACTTGTAAAGCGCTTTTACACACTGCTTTGTGCAGAGAAGGGAGAGGGAGGTATACCCCACCCATCATGCCAAGCAGCCTTTTCGGATTCATACCAGGCATCCATAGCCGGTTTTAAAAACGCCAAATCCGACTCGGTTAATAATGTTTTGGCTGTTTCGTGAAGGCGTTGCCCCATTGTCGATCGCTTTCGATAGACCGCTTTCAATTCATTTTGGTCTATTATATCTGTTGGTTTGGAAGTAGGGTGAATAGACATTGCAAGCCTGTGGAAGCCGATTTTGAGGGCCTCCAGCATGGCTTCGCGCGATGCGCCATCGGTTTCACAAGCAATGCGCTCGATGAGAATCTCTCGGCGCCTGATTGAGTCTGCCTGGCCATCCGGTTCCAGGAAATCCAGGGCTTGTTTCGCTGTAACCGGGCGGTGCTTGGGGAACCCATCACTATCAGTATCCAGATGGGTTGCGATATACCTCTCAGTTACATCCAGCACATCTGCGGAAGACATGACCATGGTATCCGCTTTTCTCCAGCTTTCTAATGCTTCCCAGAGCCTTGTATGCTCTTTCCCTGCCGCTTGTGTTAATCCGGATAGGATTGCAAACCCTTTAGCCAGTCGCTGAATGACACTTAACCTACGCTGGTTAAGCTCGCTTAACGTAACGCCCTGCTTAGGAGTTTCGTTCCCATATTGACCAGCAGCGACCTTGTCACCTAGCATAGTCATTTTTCCAGAATCGCTTTTCAAGGCTCTGAATGCCACAACAAAATCATTATCGAATTGGCTTTCCAGTTTGCCGAAGCGCTGGCTTGCGTGAGGCATTCTGTTAGCGGGGCTTACGTTTGTTTGGACAGAGACGGGGTTCATCCACAATTTCCTTTCCTGGTTCAACATCCGGGTATTGATGGGTGTTTAGCCACAAACCATACTTTCTGACGATTCACTGGAGGAATAAAGATCCCTGAATTTAAAGAATTGCTCCTACCAAGTCTGTTGATGTTGGATGTGTATAGGGATTGCAAATAAACACGGCTTGGTGGGGCCGGAGCAACATGCAAAACTGATTCATAAACAAGCCTTAGGATTTCTTAAAGATATACCAACCTGTTCGACTCCCAAAATGAAAGGCCGGATACCACGTCCCGTCTGGTTTAATGCCACCTCTCCTGAAAAGCCTCTGCAAATACCTATACTACCTACATGGGTAATTTTACAATTCTATTTTAAGTTTGGTATCAAGTCAGGCAATTTTAAGAATTTATTTGTTTTTATTAATACACAGGAAATTAAACCATATCTCTAAGATATCAAGTGTATTAAGGGAGTCGCTAAATGAGTATCCAGAAAACGAGTTTCGCTACCACTTACTTCGCTTTAGAACCCGCTTCCAGCGCCGATTTGAAATTCTTGAAACGCCTGATGGACATTGTCCTGGCCTCCATTGGCCTGTTGCTCCTGATGCCGATACTGTTAATCATCGCCATCCTGGTAAAAGCCACCTCCCCCGGGCCTATTTTCTACAAAAGCCTGCGCGTTGGCAAGGACTACAAGAACTTCTACATGCTCAAGTTCAGGACCATGCGCACCGATGCGGACGCCCTTCGCGAAAAGCTGCGCCAGGAAAACAACCTGCAAGGCAACCTGTTCAAGTTAAAGGATGACCCCCGCGTCACCCGCTTCGGTAAATTCCTCCGCGCCTTCAGCCTGGATGAGTTCCCGCAGTTAATCAACGTCATCCGTGGCGAAATGAGCCTGGTTGGCCCCCGTCCTCTGCCGCCGGATGAGAGCGAATTGTTCGAAGGCCCCTACACGGTGCGCTTCAACGTATTGCCCGGCATTACCGGCATCTGGCAAGTCAGCGGCCGTTCCGCGCTGGATTTCAACAAGCTGTGCCGCCTGGAGCGCTCCTACGTAATGGATTGGTCCATTTGGAGCGACCTGAGAATCCTCTTCAAAACGGTTCCGGCGGTATTAATGAAAAGCGGCGCCTACTAGACTTCAAATTTGTATCCGGTTTTCCAAAAGCCATCTTGCCAAAGGGCAAGATGGCTTTTTTGGTTACGGGCAATCCTTCTCCTGATGGACGCCGCCATGCTGGACCGGGGGCTATACTGCCCATAGATGTTTCCATATAAGAATAGCGCTTCATTTTCCGTAACGGCGCATTGTCCCCACCCATTGCTTTGACTACGATAGACCGATATAGAAGCCCGCGATGTAGGAGTTCCCCTCTTGACCACCAGCGACACACCCGAAATTGTGACTCTCGAAACCGAGCCGCGGCACCGGCGTTTCCAGCGCATCGCCAGCGAGAGGTTCAACCGAAACCTCTACTTGCCGGAAGACATTGAAGTGCCGGATTTCGAGCTGCCCTCCGAAGTGGAAACCAATGCCCTGAAGAGCAGCATGCGCTGGATGCGGGAGTTCATCATGCGTCCCCATCCCAACCTGGGACGGACCGGCCCGGTATGCCCGTTTGTGAAACCGGCCATTGATGATCATCTGCTCTATTTTTCGGTCAACCAGGCCCAGGATCCCATGAATTTCAAGTCCATCTACGATGAGATGATGCACTACAAGGATATCTTCAATACGTTCGAGCCGTTTACCGGTCCGCTGTCGGAATTGCGGGTCATCATGTTCCTCTGCCCCCTGTCGCACGAGTCCGTCTTAAGCGATCCCCACGAGTCCAAGATGCTGAAAAGCGACATGATGAAGGAAGGGATTACCGTCGGCCAGTTTTTCCCCACATCCGACGTAAAGCGGATGCTTCGGGACAAGTTCTTCCCAGTTCAGCCGCCGGTGTGCATGTATTCCATGCGAACCTTTATCCCCGGAGATTGGATGTTTATCAGCGGCGAGCCCGAGTGGCGGAAAATTTATAAGGATCGTTTCGGCGAACCCAAATTGTAGATATCTCCCTGAAAGTAATTGCGCAGCCCCTTCGTTTCCGGCAAAATCCATCTGGCTTGTGCCGGCAATTTCCGTTATGATCGTGTATGGTCGGATAAGTGATCCGACAGCGAAGCGGTCGAGGGTTGATGCATGTATAAACGCCTTTTGGATCATAAGTTCAAATTTGTGCAGCTTACGCAACGGCATCTCAAAACGGCTTATAAAGGCCGTATCCTGGATGTGGACCCGGAAACCGTCCTCATTCAGACCTACGACAACGACGGCTCCGAGGCTGGGCAGTATGTCGTGTCCCTTTCCTCCATTACGGATGTGTTGGTGAATCATCCGGAACTGGACAAGCTGGCGCTGAAGATTAACCTGGCCCTGACGCTGGACGACGAGCCCCATTTATTGGAACCGCTGGATTATTCCAAACATTAGTGTAAGCCGGTTCGTTTTTGTGAACCGAATCTAAAGACAATCTTATTTCTACGGTTTGGCTAGCGTTTTTTGCAGCCCGGTCTGTTTTTATCCCTTTAGCAAGGGTTACCGCACTTGAGCGTGCGGCCTGAGATGACGCGACTGCGTCTCATTCTGAGTGGAGCAAACTAAACTGAGGCTGTGGGTATATGGACATCAATCCGCTATTAGGGCTGCAACAGGCGCGCACTTCCCCCATCGGGGCGGCAGGTCTTACGCCTTCCGCAAGGGTAAACGCATTAGGACAGCAAGCTTCCCCGTTTAGCTTTGGCCAGCCCGGCAGCAGCGCCGCAGGCGAATTCAACCCCGGTTCCCTCTTCAGCATGATGATGCAACTGTTCCAGATGCTTCAGTTCCTGATGCAGATGTTTGGGCAGTTCGGCAATATGATGCAGCAGCAACCCGATCAGCAGCAGCAAGCTCAGCCAGGCCCACAAGCGGCCGAAGGTGGTGGGAGTACAAGCCCCGCGGCGAGTCAAGCTGCACCATCCGGCGGGGACAGCCAGCCCCGTGCTGGCAGAGCAAACTCACCGGCATCTCGCCCGGAATCCGGCCAACCGGCGCAAGCCTTCTCGGATCAGCTTCGTTTGGATTTTGCCAGAAACCCCCGCGAATTTTTCCAAAATCCATTTCAGCCCAGCGCTTCCCAAAGCAACCCATCTGGGCAGCCCAATTTATCTGGCGCTAGCTCCCAAAGCCTGGCAGGGCCTGTTGGGCAGCCCGCCGCAGGGAATCAACCGGCAACCGGGGCAAGGAGCTTGCCAAACGGCACAACCCCGTTAATGCAACAGGTTGCGAGTGTCTGTGAGAATACGGCAAACAGCCGCAATACCCGAGGCTGGTGCGCCAAGGCCGTGCAGGATTCCCTGATTGGGATGGGGCTGATGCCGGAAGGCGATCGCGTTGGTTCTGCCCGCCTGATGGCCGATAAGCTGGCCAACAACCCCAACTTCCAGGAAGTCAGCGTATCGAAGGATAAGCTGAAATCCCTGCCGGCTGGGGCGGTTACGGTTTGGGAGGCCTATAACATTGCCGGTAATCCCCACGGCGACGTTGCCGTGGCGCTGGGCGACGGCAGGGAAGCCCGCGATTATGTTCAGAATACCGCCACGTTTGACGTTCCTTACCGCGTCTTTATCCCCAAGGATAAGAATGCCCCGGCACAGGAACGCCAAGGGAATGCCCAGGGCGAACAACCTCGCCGGCCGGAAGAAGACCGCCCGGCGCAAGGTTAATTCGCGAATCTTTGGGGTTAGCCGCCGCTGCCGGTTGATCCCGGGGTGTGGTCGTAACCGGAGTACTCGATATTCTCAACCTTCTTCAGTTCAACGGTGGTTTCCCCGTTGGTGATGGTGGTTCTACCCTTGCTTTTGTCAATGGTGTAATCGCCTTCTGAGCCAGGCAAAACAACCGTATCCTCATCCTTGCCGCCGTTATAAACCAGGTAGGAGCCATTAACCGCTGTCACGACATCACAGCCTTTCTGGCCGTGAACCCATCCTTTGCCGCTAAAGGTGTCGGAATCGGCGCCTTTTTGAAGGTTAATCTGGTTTTTGGGGCTGTTGGCGCTGGTGCAGTCATCGCCCTGCTGGCCGTTGATATGAACACGCTTCGTTCCTGTCCCATCTAATGTATCCCCGGACTTTTTGCCCAGTTGGTGCGTGCTGGTCCCGTTCAGGTTGGAGTTATCCGGGTTGGGTGTGCCATTAAACCGTAACATGCGTTATCTCCCTAAATCGCTTATCCTCGGCATCCTCACCGATGCATGGAGAGTAACGGCAATTTCCGGGAAAAGTTGAATCAGTGGCGTTTCGCATCTCGCTGAAGCCATGGCGGCAGTTGGGCGATTGCAAAAAATGAACGATCGAAGCCATTTTTTTAATTTGGTACGAACGAACCCAATTTTGCCCAATGCCTGATATATCCAGGGAAATGCCGACATTCCGAGATGAGGGCAGATAAAAGGGATGGCCATCAGGGGATGACAATCGAAAATATTTTCGATAAACTCATGACAAGCGCCTGATAAAAGGAGAGTCGAAATGGAAGGTGAATTGGATGAAGCGGTTTATGAACCAGCAACCCGGATTGTGCATGGGCGTGGCGCGCAGGAAAATCCCTCTGGCCGGTTCGAGTCCATTTCCCTGGAGCCTGATCCCGAATGGGAAGCGGAAGACAGCCTACGGACACAGTACTTTAAAGACACCAGCAAGGCCATCGTTTCCTTTAACGATAGCCCGGATGTGGGCATCACGGCCTCCGTAAACCCCTACCGGGGCTGCGAACACGGCTGCATTTACTGCTACGCCCGCCCCACGCACGAATATCTGGGGTTATCCTGCGGACTGGATTTCGAGTCCAAAATCTTCGCCAAGATGGAAGCGCCGCAACTGCTCCGGGAGGCCCTGCTCCGGAAGTCGTGGAAACCACAGCCGGTTGCATTCAGCGGCGTAACGGATCCCTATCAGCCGGTGGAGCGGAAACTGAAACTCACCCGGCAATGCCTGGAAGTCCTGGCGGAATTTAACAACCCTGTGGGCATTATTACCAAAAACTACACCGTCACGCGCGACATCGATATTCTCTCCCGGTTGGCCGGGATGAACGCGGTGTGTGTATTTGTGTCCATCACCAGCCTGGATGACGAGATTGCAAGGGTGATGGAGCCCAGGGCCTCCAGCCCGTCCATGCGGCTCAAGGCTGTCCAGGAGCTGAGCCAGGCGGGCATCCCGGTGGGTGTGATGATGGGGCCGGTTGTTCCCGGCCTGACGGATCATGAGATAGACGGTATTTTGCAGGCCGCATCCCAAGCCGGCGCCCGAACCGCAGGGTACACGATGCTGCGGCTGCCTTACGGCGTGAAAGACCTGTTCCAGACATGGCTGAGCGTTCACTTTCCTTCCAAAAAAGACCGTGTCCTCAACCGCATCCGCGATGTGCGCAACGGCAACCTGAATGATTATACGTATGGGCGGAGAATGGTGGGGGAAGGGACGTATGCGGAGTATATTTCCAATATGTTCGCCCTGGCCAAAAAGCGGCATGGGCTCACCCAGGCCATCGGCCCGCTTTCGGTGGAGGCGTTTTCCACGGCCGAGTGCAAGCAGTTACAGTTGTTCTAGGGGAGAATCAAAGATGGGTTTGGCGTTTCAGCAATTCAGCCAGCAGCATGTCCTCCAGTTCCCGCACGGCGGCCATATCTTCGAACAGGACATGGCTGGCTGCCTGGATCCTTTCGCTGATGGCACGGCGGTAATCCTGGTCGGTAGCCAGTTTAACCGCCAGAGACACGTATTCCTCGGCCGTCTGGGCAATACAATCGGGGATGCCCATTTTTTGATACAGCCCGGCTGCCATCCGGCCACGCAAAAACTGCGTCGGCTGCGTCACCACCGGCGTTCCCAGAGAAAGCGCCTCGTAGGTGGTGCTGCCGCCGCCGAAGTACAGGGTGTCGACCATCACATCCGCAACGTTGAGCAGGTGCAGGTAGCGCTCATACGGCATATTTTCCAGCATGCGGATACGCGGGTATACATCCGGGATGTTGCGCGCCATACGGCGCATCAAGGCTCGGCTCCAGTCCGGGAAGTTGGCGTTGGCCAGCACCAAAATGCCCTGAGGATCCGCCAGCAGGATATTGCGCAGGATAGCGTCAAAATCCGGATGGAACTTATACAGTGTTTGCGGGCAGAGATACAGGTGATCGGCCTCCGAAAAGCCGAAGTCGCTTTTGGCGAGGCTCGCGCCATCCAGCCGGGGCCGGTGGTAATAGGCCGGGATGGTCTGCATCTGGAGGAGCTGCTCCGTGTAATCCGCCTGGCTGCTCGGTGTCTCAAACAGGCTGGAGGAGATATAGCAATCCAGCGTGTCGATGCCGGTCGTATCCGGATGCCCCCACGAAACGCACTGAAGCGGGGCCAGCCGGTTATAGGCCAGGAAGTAGGTCATCGGATCCATCCCGATATCCGTGTAAAACAGGATATCCAGCGACTGGCCCGCGATGACGTCGCAAGCGGCGTCCATATCCTGCACCGGGAGAGGGACAACCGTCAGCTGGTGTTTCAGGATACCGGGAAGAGTCGCTTTGCTGCTATAGGTAAACAGCGTCACATCAAAGCGTTCCCGCGAAAGATGCTCGATGATTCCCAGGAAGACTTTGCCAATGGTGTGCGTCGGGTTCAAAAATGGCGAAACAAACCCAATTCTGACCTTTTCGCCCTGCCGATGCGGTTTTTCGACCGTTCGCCAGGGACGGATTTGCTTGAACAGCTTGGCGGTTTCCTGTTGATGCTGTTTGTTGGGCAGGCCATGGTAGGCCAGGAAGAACGTTACCGCGCCAATGTCCAATTGGGGGTTTGGCACGTGAAGGGCTTCGGACTGCAACGCCTGGATATGGCTGAGATAGTGCGCCCGCCAAGTGTCAATCTCTTCAAGGCCCTGGATAATCCGGGGCAGGACACTGGCATGCTTGATGCGAATCGCGTCGGATGGGGCAAGGGAGAGGGATTTTTGGTACGCTTCGGCGGCGTTGGCCGGGTCGCTCTTATCGAGATAGGTATCCCCGAGGCTGCGATAGGCCACGGCAAACTGGGGGTTGTGTTGTATCGCTTTTTCAAAGAGGTTAAGGGCCTCATCGAATTGTCGGCTGCCGTGGCGCAGCAGCCCCAGGTTAAAGTAGGGCGCGGCATAATCCGGCTTTACTGCGATGGCTCGCTCGTAGGTTTTGGCGGCGTCTTCCAGGCGGCCTTGCTGCTTCAGCAAGTTGCCCATGTTGTTGAGCGCAACGGCATGGTTAGGCTGAAGCGCCAGTGTTTGCTCGTAAAGGCTTATCGCCGCCGCGACCTGGCCTGTGGTTTGGAGCAAATGGCCCAGCGAGAAAAGCACATCCGGCTGCTCCGGGTTGATTTTAAGCGAGGATTGGAAATGGCCTGCCGCTTCGCCCGGCTGGTTCAGCTCCTTGCAGATGTTGCCCAGCATAAACGGCACAAACGGGTTGGTAGGGTGGGCGTGCGCCGCCTGCTGAAACCGCAGTTTGGCCGCCTCCAGGTCGCCGGATTGATAAGTGATCATCCCGATATGGATGTAGGCCTGGACATTGGCCGGGTTCAGCTTCACGGTCTTGAGGAAGTGCCCCAGCGCCTCGGCGGAACGGTTGGCCCGGAGACAGGCCAGGCCCCATTCATAAAAGATATCGGAATTGGTGGGCTCGGCGGCTGCAAGTTGGGCGTATAAACCCAGCGCCTCCTCAAAACGTCCGTCGGCGACCCATTGGCGCGCGGCTTCCCGGTTGGCGGATGTTGCTTGCATACGGCAAAACTCCCATCAAACACTCCGTGTCTATTTCATTGTATCGCGACGGAGGATTTCAGGGTCATTCACCAGGCCGATTTGCGCGGCGGACTATTCCATATCCACTTGGGGCGCCGTCTGGCTTTCTGCCGGGGGATCGTAATACTTGCGGGGTTTTGCGCCAATCACACCGGCGGTCAGGTTCGTGGGAATACGGCGAATATACCCGTTATAATCGCGAACGGTGTTGTTGTAATCCATCCGGGCCGTAGCAATACGGTTTTCCGTCCCGGCTAGCTCATCCATCAAGCGAACATATTGCTGATCCGCCTTTAAGTTCGGATAATTCTCCGCTACTACCAGCAACCGGCTTAACGCGGAGTTAAACTGGCCTTCCGCCGCGGCAATTCTGGCCGGATCCTCACTCTTGATTGCGCCGCTCATGCGGGCGCGCGCATCGGCGATATCGCTAAACACCTTCTGCTCGTGCTTGGCGTAAGACTGGACGACCTTCACCAGGTTCGGCACCAGATCGGAGCGTCGTTGCAGTTGGCTTTCAACCTGGGCCCACTTGTTATTGATCTCCTCGTCCATGGTCTGGATTTCGTTGTAGCCGCAACCGCTGGAGAGGGAGATAAACAGGGCGAAGCTGCATGCAAGCAGGCTGTAACGTTGAAAAGGCTTCATTGGTAAACACCTTCCTTCTTCTCGATAAAACCGTAACACTCGTCGACAAACGCCGTAACCAGGCTCACCTGTTTGATATAACGGTTAAACAGGGCGAACACATCGGTGAGGGCAACGTGGCTCTTGGACTCCTTGGAGCGCAGGATGCTCTGGAACGGCGCGTCATCAAAGCCGGGTACAATGGATTTCAGCCCTTCGAAGACGGCGTGGGGCTTTAAAGGGGCCGCCCCGTTCTGCCTCAAACGAATGACCGCCCGGAACAGCGCGGCAAAACTGTTGTTGCTGTCCTGCAAGAGCGACAGCAGGATTTGCGGCTTATCCCGGTAAAGCAGCAGGCGCTGGCGCAGAAAGATGAGCTTGCGGTGCAGTTCCAGCTCGCAGATCAGGCGCAGGGCATCCGGCTGGATTTGGGTTTCGTTATACAGGTCCTGCCCGAAGACGACGACATGGTTGTCCTTGATATCGGCGTATTCCAGCGCAAACACGTCGGCCGAACGACGCCATTCCTCCTCCGACATAAAGATAGGCAGGCTATGCCCCACTTTTTCCCACCACTTGCCGATGGAGGAGGCTTTTTCCAGGTCGGCCGGCTCCAGCCCCTTTAGGATTACGAGGACGTTGATATTCTTGTGCTTGTCCTTTATCGCGGGCAGATCGTCTTCAAACACGGCCGAGCCGTAAACACAGACTGAAACTAATCTTTCGTCGTAAAGGTGTTTCAGTTCCTTCACCAGTTGCTCTGTCTTGCCGCCAACGTCCTGTCTCATGGTCCGCATCTCCTTCTGTAAACTACCATCCCCGCGAGGAGCCGCCGCCCCCGAAGCCACCGCCGCCAAAACCACCAAAGCCACCGCCACTGCTGCCAAACCCGCCTCCGCCGTAATAGCCACCGCCGAAAAACCCGTGTCTTCTGCGGCCAAAGAGGCTGAGGAAGAAGAACAGGATAATAAACGGAATTAAAAAGCCGGGAATGCTGCGATCTTCCTGGACGGGTGGCGGAAGCGTGCCCCCTTCGGCGGAAAGGCTTTGAAGCTGGACATCATAGGAACGGGCAATCCGATCCGCATATACGGCAGTGCCGTTGAGCAATCCGATCCCGTAATCCCCGGCGCGAAAAGCCGGTAGCATCACTTCATCCTGGACTTGCCCGGAGGTGCCGTCCGTAATAATCCCTTCGATGCCGTAGCCGATCTCCGTTCGCAGCTTGCGATCCTGGACAGCCAGCAGGATCAGCAGGCCGGAATTGGCCTTTTTGTCGCCCACGCCCCATTTGCGCGCCGTTTGCAGTGCAGCGGTTTCCAGGGGCGTCCCGTCCAGGGAGTTAACCGTGAGAACCGCAATCTGGGCGTTGGTCTTGTTGTCCAGCTCCCGCGCAATCTGGGCGATTTTCGCCTCAATCTCGGGCGACACGACATCGGCATTATCCGTGATATAGCCTTTGTAATGAGGCACTTCGAACGCGGCGAAGCCTCTGCCGGACGCAAGACACAGCAGGCAAACAAGCAGTAAAGCAGCCAGGACGGAAAAGCGGTTTAAGGATTTCATAACAGTTTGCCTCTCTGCCGTTGTTATAACACAAACAGCCAGCCGATATCGATGCGATTTATCATGGCGGGGATTATTGCACAGGCCTCACGCCGAAGCCTATCCGACAGGCGTTCTATACGGCTGTGCTTATTGCGGCGGGAGATTCGCCAAGTTTACTTTTCCCATCAGATTGGTTACATTTTAGTGATGGCACCCTCGCAAACCCGATGGAGGACATGGCTGACCATGGCAGTGGAACCGCTTTCGACCCTACAAACTTCGCCGGACGTGAAACAAAACCGGCAAAACCGCTTAAACGCGCTGACCGAGGAAATCAAACAGCTTAAGAAAGAGCGCAACGCCGTAATTCTGGCCCACTTGTACGAGCGGCTCGAAGTGCAGAACATCGCCGATCATGTGGGGGATTCCCTGGGGTTGAGCCAGGTTGCCGCCAAAACCGACGCGGACGTGATTGTATTTTGCGGCGTGCATTTTATGGCCGAAACCGCCAAGCTCCTCTCCCCGCAAAAGAAAGTCTTTCTGGGGAATGCCAATGCCGGTTGCCCTATGGCCGATATGATCACGCGCGAGGATTTGGTTGAATTCAAGGCGCAGTATCCCGGCGTGCCGGTGGTGGCGTATGTTAACACCACGGCGGAAGTGAAGGCCGAGAGCGATGTGTGCTGCACCAGCGCCAACGCGGTTAACGTCGTCAAGGCGCTCAATGTCCCGCGCATCCTGTGCGTGCCGGATATGCACCTGGCCAAGTACATCCAGTCCCAGGTGCCGGAAGTCGAAGTCATCTGGTGGAACGGCTTCTGCCCGACCCACCTGCGCATGCAGCCGGAAGACGTGATCGACTTGAAAAAGCAGTATCCGGAAGCCATGGTCCTGGCCCATCCGGAATGCGATGACCCCATCAAGGATCTCGCGGACTTTATCGGCAGCACTACCAAAATTCGCGAAACGGCCATGAAAAGCACCAAGCGCGTTTTCATTGTTTGCACCGAGGATGGCGTGCGCGCCCGCCTGAGCGAGGACTGTCCGGACAAGCTGTTTCTGACGCCCACCCGGGCTTGCGCGGTATGCCCCAACATGAAGCTGACCCGCTTGGAGAATATCCGTAACGTGCTGCGCGATATGGAAGGCGAGATTCTCATCCCGGAAGACATTGCCGTAAAGGCGCGACGCACGCTGGACATGATGATGGCGATTGATGGCTAGCACGACCTTGGAAAGCGGCATCGTCCTGTTCGATCCCACGGATGATCTGCGCTTCCAGGTTCGGCAAATCCACCCCAGTGCCGCCGATGTGGAGCTTGAGCGCGTGGCGTTTGATGAAAGCTATCGTCAGGTGGCCGAGAAGAAATACCATCACCTTATTATCAAGGCCCATTCCCTGAGCCCGGCCGGGGCAAACGTGCTGAAGCAGACCTGCCTGACGCTGGGAACCGACGCCGGGGTGCATAAGCATGCCATCAACTGCAAGATTGACCGGGGGGATGTGCTGATCACGGCCACGGCCTCCCAATTGGAGAAGCTGGTGAAGAAGCTGCGCCCCCAGCCCTTTGGTTTAAAGCCGCTGTCCGAAGCCATACAGCGCATGCTGTTGCGGCAACGCTATCTGCAAAACCAGCCCATCCAGGTGATGGCAATCCTGAACGTCACGCCGGATTCCTTCTCCGACGGCGGGCAATTCAATTCCACAACGGCGCTGTTGAAGCACGTGGAAACCGTTCTGGCGTTGGGCGCGGATTACCTGGATATCGGCGGCGAATCGACGCGGCCGGGCTCGCAAACGGTTCCAGTCGAAGAAGAATTACAACGGGTCATCCCGGCCATCATGGAAATCAAGCGCCGGTTTCCACAAGCCAGAATCAGCATTGACACGCGGAAATCGCCAGTGGCCAGGGCCGCGTTGGAGGCTGGCGCGGAGATTATCAATGATGTTTCCGGCCTGGTCTATGATCCGCAGATGGCTGCCATTGCGGCGGACTATCAATGCCCGGTTATTCTGATGCACAGCCAGGGTACTCCTGATGTAATGCAACAAAGCCCGCATTACGATGATGTGGTAGGCGAGGTGGCTGAGTTTTTCTATCGGCAGGTGGCAGGCGCATTGGCGGTAGGCATCCAGCCACAGCATATTATTTTGGATCCGGGGTTTGGCTTCGGCAAAACCCTGGAACATAACCTGGAACTGATGCGTCGGCTTTCTGAACTCACTTCCATCGGTTTTCCGCTACTGGTCGGCACCTCCCGCAAATCGTTTTTAACGCTGGGAAATTCTGACATTCCTGTGGATGAGCGCGAGGCATTAACTGCTGCCTCAATCACTATGGCCGTAGAATCCGGCGCTCGCATTTTGCGCCTTCATGATATTCAAACCCAAATGCCGGTTGTAAATTGGCTTAAGAAAATGAAATTTCAACTAAGCCGGGATTAAACTAAACGCGTATCATCCGGATGTTTTCTGCGCCAATTTCGTCGAATTTCATCCATTCCACGGTTTATCTCAAGTAATGTCTCTGAATTTAATGCAAAACCGCCACGCTTTGTTGGCATGCCTTTTGCAATCCCCCTAAGGTAATTTCGATAATCCACCATGGCGTTACGTTGAGGGCTGCCGATGTCGGTACCTCTTGCAGCATCGTTTAATTCAGTCATCCGGGTCATATGCCCGCCCTCTTGCAATTCAGGATCGACTTCATCCGTAACAAAAATATCATATTGATTAGACTGAAAATAAGCAGTTTCAACGATATGTGGCACATCTGTCGGAATATCTGCGGGGTTGTAGAACTCATCCGGTAATTTTCTGATAAGATGCTGTGGTTGTGATTGAGAGTTGGAGGCGAATAGGGATGGGTTGGAAGAATTTATCAGACACAGAGTGGGCGTTAATCGAGCCTCATCTTCCCAAACAAAAGCGAGGA
>CALAJO010000154.1 GCA_937922745.1 uncultured cyanobacterium | reverse complement strand
TGAGGCTCGATTAACGCCCACTCTGTGTCTGATAAATTCTTCCAACCCATCCCTATTCGCCTCCAACTCTCAATCACAACCACAGCATCTTATCAGAAAATTACCGGATGAGTTCTAAGTAAGTGGTTAAACTGAGGGTTTAATTTTTATGCAAGTGAATCGGTTCGTCGCCAATCTCAATCGGGCAGCCGTTACGCCACAGGCAAAATCTCGCTTTGGGCAAATGTCTAGTGACTTCCTGATCAATGCGGGACAAGCACAGAATGTTTTTAAAGCGGCTTCAGGCCTTCCCGATGCAGATACGTTTTTGAAACCCGCTTATGATAAAGTGCGGGCAGAGCGCCCCCCAGCGCTTTACGGGCCGGGACTTGAACCTTTACAGCAGCAGGTTGCCGCAATGTACCTATTGAATCAATTAGCGACAACCCAGACCGAAGCCGGTTTAAGAGAACTTTACCAACAGGGCGATCATTTCGCGCAGCCTGGGGAGTCTTCCAGAAGAGCCACTCAAGGGTATGCTTTTGGGAATGCCATTATGGCACTGACCGCACAGAAAATGGCATTTTTAGGTTTTCCAGTGCCTCAGTCCGACGATGATTATGGTAGCAGAAGATAGAAAATCTAAAGAAACTTCTCCATCACATAATCGTGGCGCATGTAGCCGTTGCCGATATCGCTATCGAGTTCGCGAACGATTTGAAACCCATGCTTTAAGTAAAAACGGGTCGCTTCGTTGCTGCGGTTAACCAGCAAGCGCAGGGTTTGGAAACCTTGATTACGCCCCAGGTCGATAACGAATTCCAAGAGCCGGGATCCTTGGCCACTGCCCTTGGCTTCCGGCTGAAGATAAAGCTTATGGAGTTTCAGCACGCCGGGCTCATCCGGCTCCGGTGCGACAGACGCGAAGCCAACGGCTTCATCGGGTTCAACACATAATAGATAGAAAGAATGGCGCAGCGTATTTATCTGCCGTTGCAAGGCTTCGGTGGAATACTCCCGCGCCAGGTCAAACGCCATTTGCTGCGGCGTAAGAAACACATGAAAGGCCGCTTCCCATGCGCGGCGGGCAATGGTTTGTATTGCGGGAATATCGGCCTCAGTAGCAGGACGGATGGATTGGGTCTGGTTCATCGGTAACAGCCTTACTCAACTCAAATGTTTGCTTATTATCTCCAAGAGGACTGTTGAGCCGCAACCCATCCGCAGGCATGCGGTCTAAAGAGAATGTTAATTTTTTGTCATAAAAACGCAATTCAAAGATTAATTGTTTTTTTATTATATTAATCATTCGATGCTCGCCCCATCATGCCAACGGGACCAGCAATCACTGCACCAAACCCTAGATTGAGAGAGAGAGAACAAAGGAGAAGTATTCGATGGGTGCAACAGGTATATCACCATTCGCACAAGGCGGTTTCCCGATATTCACATCGCTCGGAAACACGATTACGCCCGGTGGCTTCTCAGGCAGAAGTTTCGGCACGCCTGCACTTCCCGGAGGCTTTGGCTTCCCGTCCTTCGGCGATCCTTTGTTCCACTTCATCCCCGCAGCAAGCAGCTTTTTCATCAACCGGCTCCTTGGCTTCGCCAACGGTTCGGCCGTTAACATCAACGTCGGCCCAGTGCCTTCTCACCTTGGTTTAGGCCCGCTCCTGCTCGGCTTCCCCTTCTTCGCGGAAGACGGCGCTCCTGGCCAAACCCCCATCGGCCCCGGACAACCCGGCTTCCCGCAAATCCCAGGCATTAATGCAGCCGGCGGCGGTTTAGATCCGCAGACCCTCGCGGCACTCCAGGCACAACAAGCTCTCGGTGGGCTTGGCGGTGGCCAGGGATTAGGCGGCCTGGCGGGTCAACTTGGTGGCTTAGGCGGCCTCGGTGCGCAAGGCCTTGGTGGGCTTGGCGGCCTGCAAGGTCTAGGCGGTCTTGGCGCACAGAATTTAGGCGCACAAGGACTCGGTGGTCTTGGTGGCATCCAAGGTCTCGGTGGGCTTGGCTTTGCCGGCGGCGGTGGAATCCCCGGATTAACCGGCGGTGCGCAAGGATTTGGCGGCCTCGGCTCCTTCGGCGGCTTAAACGGCCTGTTCTAAACCAGCATTACACTTGGCACGAGAAATAAGGGTGCAACTCCTTCTGTTTGCACGCCATCCATTGACATTGACCAGAGATTTTAAGGATTCAGGTACTTAATCGCTCGCCCTAGCTTTCCTTACGGTAAAAGCCGAATGCGGCGGGCTTGAACTTGGAGAGTTCGGATTCCAGTTGCGTCCGGCTTTCTTCCAGCCGTTTCAATTCTTCCCGAAGGCTGTCGTTTTCGCTTTTGCTGCGAATCAGTTCGACAACCACCTCATCCAGGCCGGAAAGCTTGTCATCCAGCAACAGCGACAGATCGCGCAGGATACCTTCCTTTACGTTGCTCACGGCTTCCACAATCACGGATAGATCCGTCCGCGTCATATTTCCCGTCCGTTGGGATGAAGCCGTGACATAGGCGTTCTTGCCGGTTAAAACCGACCCGGAACGCGCTGCCCCCTGCTGAGATGTGGACACCGCCACGTTTGAACCCGTAATGCTCATTCCCTCTCCTTTTTCTGCATCCAACGCCTTGCGCAGCGCGTTCACATCGTTAATATCCAGCATCAGGTTACCGCTTTTCTGATCCGGTCGGGGCTCAATCCCAAGATGGGTGCATAAGGCCAGCACCTTGGCCTCATCTGTAGAAAGCAAGCGGCTGACGTAGGCAACCGTATATGGTGTGGATTCTGTCGGGATTGAACTCATCTGGCCCCCTGAACGCTGACATATGACCGCTTAATGGCGCTTGCCCCTATATTACCATATAACCCTTGAATATGCGTGCCGACATGGACGGGCCTGCTTCAAGACATCCCGCTATCCCAGGTTAAAAGCCCATGTATGCTGCTCGTCCGGCTTACCAGGCAACCTGCGCGCCGCATGCCTCTTTCAAGCTAACATCCAAATATGAATAGTTTGAACGAATCCGGTTGGGCAATGGCCCGTCTGCCCGTCCATTTGCGGATGCCAAAACCCTCTAATGGGCTGACGTTGTTGCTCAACCGCTATGCTATAATCGACTAGGTCGACAAGTTGGGTCATAATTTTTTATGAGACACGACAAACTTAGCGTTAAGGGAACTGGATAGAAAGAATGAAGAAACATCAAACAACCGGAATCTGGATTTTAGGCCTGATTCTTCTGGTCGTCTTCTTCGCCTCTACCTTGATATTCAAGGATCAGGGCAGTATACCGAAAGACCTGAACCAGACTGAATTTTTGCAGATGGTTCGGGAAAACCGCATCGCCACCGTTGATGTTCAAAACCGTGAACTGACGGCAACCGGCAAGAACAAGGAACAATTCAAGGTGATTTTGCCGGCCAATGACGTATCCGTGGATCGGATTATGCGAACCCTGGAGGAAAACAACGTCGAAATCCAGCAGCTTCGCCCGGAAGAGACCGGCAAGTGGATCGGCACGCTGACCACGTTTTTTGTTCCCTTAATCCTTGTCGGCCTGGTTATCCTGATGATTCGCAGCGCCCAGAGCGGTGGCTCGCAGGCCATGGCCTTTGGCAAGAGCCGCGCCAAACTGATGCCGGAAAACAAGGTCAAAATTACCTTTAAGGATGTCGCCGGCATTAACGAAGCGAAACAGGAACTGGAAGAGATCGTTGACTTCCTGAAAAACTCCGAGCGCTACCAGAAGCTCGGCGCCCGCATTCCCAAGGGTGTTTTACTGGTAGGTGCGCCGGGTACCGGTAAAACCCTGCTGGCCAAGGCCGTTGCAGGAGAAGCCGGTGTGGCCTTCTTCAGCATCAGCGGTTCGGACTTTGTTGAGATGTTCGTCGGCGTTGGCGCCAGCCGCGTCCGCGACCTGTTTGAGCAGGCCAAGAAGCATGCGCCCTGCATTATCTTTGTGGATGAAATCGACGCCGTCGGTCGCCAGCGTGGCGCCGGTATGGGCGGCGGCCACGATGAGCGGGAACAAACCCTCAACCAGTTACTCGTTGAGTTGGACGGGTTTGACTCCACTACCGGCATCATCGTGATTGCCGCGACCAACCGCCCGGATATCCTGGATAACGCGCTACTCCGGCCCGGCCGTTTCGATCGCCAGGTCATCCTGGATCGGCCCGATGTGCAAGGCCGCGAAGAAATCCTGCGTGTCCATGCCAAAAACAAACCCCTTGGCACCGATGTGGATCTGAAGCGCCTGGCCCGCAGCACCCCCGGTTTCACCGGCGCGGATTTGGAGAATCTTTTGAATGAAGGCGCGCTGCTGGCTGCCCGCGAGAATCTCGACGCCATCGGGATGAAGCACCTGGATCTGGCCATTGATAAAGTTATTGCCGGCCCGGAAAAACGCTCCAAGATCATCAAGGAGAAGGAAAAGGAAATTATCGCCTACCACGAGGTTGGCCATACATTAATGGGCATTTTCGTTCCCAGCCAGAACAAGTTCCGCAAAGTCAGCATCATTCCGCGCGGGATGGCGCTGGGGATGGCCTGGAACATGCCGGAAGACGACAACCACCTGGTGACTCGCGAGGAGCTGATGGCGAATATCGCCAGCATGCTCGGCGGCCGCGTTGCCGAGGAAACCGTTTTCGGACGCATTACCACCGGCGCCTCCAACGATATCGAGAAAGCGACCGACCTGGCCCGCAAGATCGTCACCATCTACGGGATGAGCGATCGCCTGGGGCCCATCAAGTTCGGGAAAAATAACGAGCATATGTACATGGGCCGCGATTTCGGGACGGATCGCGATTACAGCGAAGAGGTCGCCTCCGCGATTGACCAGGAGATTAAGAACATCATCAACACCCAGTACAAGCTGGCGCAAAAACTCCTTAGCGAGAACCGGGACATGATGGAAGCCATCGTCAAGGTATTGCTTGAAAAAGAAACCATCGACGACAAGGAAGTGGCCGAAATCATGGATCGCGTCCTGGCCGAGCGTGGCGAAACGCCGCGTTACCGCAAAGTCCAGGAGCAGGAAGAGGAGGCCGCACATAACAGCAAAGTGCTGGTCGCCGCAGAAATCTCCTCCGAAAACTAAATTGGTTTCAAGCTCAAAAAACGCCCTGTCTCAACGGCAGGGTGTTTTTTATTTACCGAACACCCCAGTACTGCGCTGCCGGGTTGGCGTGATAAGGCTGTTGGCCCCAGGACAGATTGCCCTCGTTCGCAAAAGGCTTAATCTTGTCCACATCGGTTCTTACACCGGGGAAATCCACCTTGCCGGTGAGTTTATAGGTTAACCAATGCTGGAACATGGGTGAGAGGACAGCAAGACAAACGCCGCTAATGCCGTAGCTTGCCAGTAGGATTAGGGCTTTAAAATTCTTCGTCCTGGTTAAGGCTTGTTTCAAGGCATCGTTTAGTCGAGGCGCCTTCAGGATTTTGGAAAAATACGGGTTAAACTTAAGCAGGGCTTGCTTGCTGCCTGGAGCGGCGGCCTTGGTAAGTAACGGCAGGTCTTTAAGCTTATCGATATCCAAAAAGCGCCTGGGATCCAGGACGTATTTTACGGCGGCATTCCCGGCATTTTCACCGAATATCTTCCTGAAGATGTCGAGCGGCAAACTGCTCTTAGAGGAAAGGATTGGAATTTTTCCCTGTAATCGCGCCAATTCCAGCAGGGGATTATTGTCAAACCGCCCCGTTTTGGGATTAAGGAGCGAGGCCACCTTGTTAAACCCATTATGCGCGTTCAAATTGTTTAACAGCGCCAACTCAGACTTCCAGGCAGAAGCGGTAATGGGCTTCTTCCCCAGCCAATGGATCGCATCGTAGGTTAAGCCGGTAAAGGCCCGCTGCTTGTCGAACAAACCACCCAGGGCATTTTTGATAAAGGGGCTTAGCAGATACAGGAAGAGGATAATGGAGGCTTCGCGAATCGTCACCTCCAACCGCTCCACCCAATTACGGGCCTTAATAAAACGGCCGCCACTAATGCCCGCATCAATGGCCATGGTGCTAATCCTATCGTTGTTAATCACATTACTCATAAGTTGCAGCGCTTGGGAGCCAAAGCTTCCAAAGCGCGCCATGCCGGGTGCGGTTAATAAGGCAGGATAAGACGGGTTCAATACCTGGTTTTGCAGGGGTTGTGCCCAGCTACCCGCTGGGTACAACTTATTGGCAATCGATTGAGGTGATGCCGGTTTGACTGGGGCAACATTTCCCGGTTGGGTTCCCTGTTTTTGGGCTTCCTGGTTAAGTTTGAAGCGAGTGATTGCCTGGTTTACAGGCGGAATCACAAAGCCAATAATTGCAACAGGCAACAAGGTGCCGATAAGGAAACGCGCAACGGAGGCCACTTGGTACTGTTTCATCCTGGATGCAATCCATTCCGGCACATGTTGCGTCTTTTGGCTTAACAGCGCCAAATCCACCTTGGGATCCAGCCCCATTGCCCGCATAACGGGATTTAATAAAAAGCGGTTAACGACTTCCCGTCCCCCTAGCCATACCAGCGTTGTCGAAAACTCCTCAAACAGCCGTTCCCGGCCAGCGTGCTGGGCTCCCTGGCCTCCGCGGTTATACTCCATATAACTGCGGCCCGCGTTGGTAATCAGGTCCTTAATCCACAGCGGCGCCATCCCATCTTCGTTATCGATGGTGGAAAGAATTTTTACGGGTAGGGTGGGACGGATAGCTAACATGGATTATCCTGAAGGAAACGGTTAAGGGGTAAAACGGACAGAAAAAAGCCCCGGAGCGGAAATTGAACCGACAGCCAGGGCTTGGAAAAAACAAGACAAAGCATGCTAATACTGTCTAAGCCCCAGCACAGGTTGCGCAGACGTCGCTGGTTATTCAGTTTGATAAAAGCGCGTAAATGCATTTTTGTGAGAGGGCTCCAGGGAAATTGTTACCTAACGAAAAACCGCTGATCTTGTCATTTAAGGAATCAGCGGTTTTGAAACTTGTATAAAAGCGTCATTACCGTAATTCCCCTCCGGGTTGATTACGGCGTCGCGGGTTATTATTGGTGTAGGCATAGTTCGTGTTCATAGTTGAATTCATTATTCATATTCAAGCCGAACATTCAAGCTCAATTGGCCAGCAAACACGGAAATAGACACAATTCTTTACTTCAAACAGGTTCTTTTACACATAAGCCTAATCACCTCGGTAATGGGTGTTTCGAAAATTCATCCAGTACGGCTATAGGTTGCATGCAGGGTATTTTGCATAATAACCCCTGTGATTCAACTCTCTTCCACTCATAGAACATACAGCAGGCCTCAAGTCATTCTTGAGGCTTTTTTTTGACGTATTGGCGCACTCTGCTTTAACAAACCGCCCTGGCGAGCAGCGAATAAAATAGAATAAAGGAAATGCGCAATACTACGCGTTCAATACGGCGGAATTTTGTGACGGCTGAAGATCGTTAGACAGGTGCGTTAAAGGCAGCGTAAAGTAGAACCGGCTACCTTTGCCCACTTCGCTTTCCACCTGGATCTGACCGCCATGGGCCAGGATGATCATCCGCGACAGATAAAGCCCCAGGCCGGTGCCAATCTGCTTAAAGCGCTTGGCCATCGTCTTATACCGCTCGAACAGGACACCCAAATGCTCCGGTTCAATCCCGCGGCCGGTATCGCTGACGGACACCACCACTTCCTTCGGCGTTACATCCGTGGAGATCGTGATCGTCCCTTCTTCCGGCGTATACGTAATTGCATTCTGCACCAGGTTATTCAGCACGCGCTGGATTTCAATCGGATCGACAAACAGCTCCGGCAAGTCTTCCTCCAGGTCGAGCGCCAATTTCTGGTTTTTCTCGGTGCAAAGGGTTAAGAGCGGGCCATAAATCTCCTTGCGAATCAGCTCGTTCAGGTCGACCTTTTCGAGCTTCAGCTCCATCTTTCCCTCTTCGTACATGTAAGTCGTCAAAAGGCTCTCTACCAGGCGAGACATGTAGCGGTTGGACTGGATAATCTCCCGCAGGATGTCCTGCTGCTCCGGCGTCAGCGGGCCAAAACCTTCGGAACGCAGCAATTCCAACGCCTGGTATTCCGCGCGAATCGGCGTCTTCAAGTCGTGCGTCAAGGTCGCAACAAAGGTTTCCTTGGATTGCTGGATGGTCTTCTCCTGGGTCACATCGCGAAGCACCATAACATAGCCGCCCGGCTTGTCAGGATCGATACCCGGGACACGCCCGCAATGGATGTTGAGGTAACGCAGACCGCCAGTCAATGGATTCTCGATTGTGGCGTTCTCCAGGATCACCTGATCCTCTAACGGCAGCTCCATATCGTAAACCAGGCGAATGTTTTCCGTATGCAGCGGGCACGGCGAATTAGATGCACACTGACAGCCAATGAGAGAGAGGAAATTAACCGGCGTATCCGGCTTACCTTCCGCAGAAAGGGGCTGGGAAAACCAGTCGCCAAAAACGGGGTTGGCCGAAACCACTTCCAGGTTGGCATCCAGCAAAACAATGCCATCCGCGGAAAACATGAAGATGGCGTTGAGCTTGTCCCGCTCACTGCGCAGGCTGTCCTGCAAGTCCTTGATGCGGAGGGACGCAAGGATGCGGGCCTTTACCTCCTCTACTTTAAAAGGCTTGGTAATATAGTCGTAAATAATGTTCTGTTTCAGCCCGCGCACCATATCCTGGGTTTTGTTAAGCGCAGAGATAAAAATAACGGGAATTTGTGCGGTCTTTGCGTCGTTCTTCAGGTAATCCAGCACACCGTAGCCATCCAAATCAGGCATCATGATATCCAGCAGGATGAGATCCGGTTTTTCGGTCTTCGCAATTTCAATGGCTTCCTTGCCGCTGTATGCCGGGATGGGATGCTGGCCCATACTTTCCAGGGCATCTTTCAATAGTTCCACGTTCATGGCATTGTCATCCACCACCAGCACCTTGTGGGACATGGCAATATCACTGGATTGCACCTGCCCCTGCATCATTTCCATATCGTTAAAAGAGGGGCTTACACTCCGAAGTTCAGTTTTTTTTTCTGAAGGCGCAGCCGGCGCAGGTTGTGACAATTCTGCCTTCGCCGTATGCCCGCTGCCGGAACGGTATTTTACCAGATAATCCTCAACGGTTTCGGCAAAGTGGCTCACGTCAATTGGCTTGGAAATAACGCCGGAACAGCCCACCGCCAAAGCTTTTTCCTGCTCCTCTCGCATGGCCAGCGCCGTAAAGGCCACAATGGGGATGGCCTTCAAATCCGGATCGGACTTGATGGTTTGGGTTGCTGTAAACCCATCCGTGTAAGGCATGTGTAAATCCATCAAAATCAGGTCGGGATGCACGTCACGGGCAGTCTTGATGCCGTTTATGGCGTCCTCGGCAAAGAAAGTCTCAAAGCCAGCCAGATCCAGGAGTTCACAGGCCATATCAAAATTCAGGCGATTATCCTCGATAACAAGAATTTTTCCCTTGTTACTCATTTTGACGCTGTTTGCTCCTTTACTACTATCTCAATAAAACGAACCGTGAGGTCATTTCCGATTATATGACAATGGTGTAACAGGAAAATCCCCTGTTTCATTTTAACCATCCTCATCGGCATCGCACGCATGCCGAGCGCGCCGAATGTATATTCATTATGCAATCCAAACGCCGTTTTATAAACATGATCAAGCTGAAAATAGCCCGACCGGGCAATCTGCTCAATCATCATATCAATTCCAGCCCAGTTGCGATAAGGGAAATAAGGATTATATCCCAGAGGCAGTTTGTTACAGCGACTTTACATTCCTTTTTACGCTAAAACCCAGGTATACTTTAACCCGCCAAAAAAGCAGGACATTTTTTTCATCAGCCAATGAGTATATCCTCTTCAGTCTGGCTGATTCTCTCCGATAACCCTTATGTAAGGGATAACGGAAGAGAGATACAGCCTGATTAAGAGAGAAATTGAGCGTTAGGAAAAAGCAAACCCGCAACAACAGCATACGAGAGAAGAGAAGAATACCCATATCCTCCTACTTACTACTATCCCTCCTATCTTTGGTTACGTGTCATACACGCAGGCCATAGGAAGCATCCTCAAACCCGCCAGGGTTTGGGGTTTTTTATTTATTCCCGGCAGATTCCACGCCCGACAGAGCAGAGCCGGATATTATTTGCAGCAGGCGGCGTGCCGGGAGGTAAACCGAACTAATCAGCAGGCATTGTTTCAGCATCAAGGTCGCCTCTTCCGGTTTGTCCACAATGTGGTAAAACTGCCCCAGATGGTAGTAAATCTCCGGGTCGTTCGGAAGCGCTTTTTGGCCTTTAAGCAGCAATCGCTCGGCTTCTTCGTACTGGCCGCTATGCATCAGCGCCCGGCCGGCAAATTTATAGGCCTCGTAATTGATATCCGAAAGCAGATCCACATACTTGATGATATTGCGCACCATCTCCTGCCTGCCTGCCACACACAGGTGCATAATATCCGCTTCCATATGGTTCCTGATCTGTAAAAACGTCGGCAGCGAATTCAGTCTCCCGGTAACCAAGCCATACAAGGTAACACACCAGTGATTGTTGCGTAACGGCACAACCCGCTTCCAATAGTCCAGCGCCGCATCCATATTGTCCTGCAACATTTGGCAATACCCTGCCTGGTAAGCATCCTGGTTTAACATAAAAATTTCGCTCGCCCGGTCATAGTTCCCCAGGCGCGCGTGGGCTAGGGCTGCCAATTCCACCAGGTTCTTCCGTTCGGCAACTGAAATACCATCGCAATGGGGCAGCATCGGCGCCAGGTAATCTAAGGCTTCCCTGGCGTTCTTCTCAACCAGCAAAAGCTGTCGGGCCGGGTTCAGATCGCACTCCATCGGAATTAAAGCCTTTGCGCCCGATTCACAGTGAAATACTCCCTATCCATTTCTCAATCCAACTTAATCCGGCTTGGGAGGATTGTCCAGGAAACTGAGGATACCCTCCAGGTTAAGGGAGGAGGGGGCCGAAGTGGCCTGTTCGTTGGCTTTTTTGATTTCGGCATAAATCTCTTCCCGGTAGACTGAAACATCCCGAGGGGCCTGGATACCAATTTTAACGGAATCCCCCTTGGTTTCCAGGATGGTAATTTCGATATTGTCCGCAATAATCAGTTTTTGGCCTGTTTTACGGGTAAGTACAAGCATGGATGCGTTTACCCTTTCTCGTGATGGCTGGTTGCAGGGCTTTTGGCTTTCTGCTGGGAGTCATCAGGCAACAGGCGGGTGCGGGTGCTAAAATGTTTGTCATTCAAAACCATTTGCATGGCCTGCATATTGCTCTGGTTTACAACAATCGGCGCCAGCAGGTTCGCCGTCATCAGCGTCGGATTGTCGTTTGGGATATTGACGATGGTGAAGACAACCACATCTTCCGCTTCGGTGACGCCCAGTTTCTCCACCACCTCATCCGGCATCACAAACTCGTAAGGGATGTTGAAAAATTTGGGGTTGGTTACGACAAAAGCCAGTTCCGGTGTCTCCGCAGCCTGTAGCCACTTAAACGGGGAATTCTCGGAATGGTCCAGAAGAACGTAACGCCGCTGTTTCTCAAACCCTAAAATGGGGCTTACAAAACTGATTATACTGGCCTCACTCACCTCAACCGGCCCAAAACGAGAGGTATCGATTGTTACAGTCGACATAAAAAACTACCTTTTTTACCAGAGAAGATATATATCCTCTTGATCGATTGGGTTGTACGTTTTATATTTTACACAGAATAACGTAAAGTTGGGGTAAAAAATTCAACTTTTCATAAATCTGGACGAATAGGTTAAGGAGTGACAGAGAAACCAGAGGGGAATCGACTCGTGCTACAGAACAACAACTTCCAGAAAGACCTGGAGCAACTGATCAGTGAGGTCAATGGCATCTCCACGGACTTTTCGCAATACATCAGCTTCCTTAAGGAGCGTCAATATCTCATTAATCGCGTGGTTGGCGATACCTTGGGCAGCAACAACTAAGCCAAAACAGTCTTAGCAGAAAACGGGACCGCAGTTAGCTGATGGTCTCGTTTTCATCTGCCACTTCCAAAGCCTTGTAAACCAGGTAGCCCGCCAGGATAACCCGCTTGGCGTCTTGAGAGTTCTGCGCCAGGTTTAACAGGAGCGAGTTGACTTCCGGGTTATCTTCCTTCAGGTGATGCACCATTTCACGCTTCCACTCATCGGAGGCGTTCTCAACAATTCTTTCCAGTTCTTCACGAATATCGGCTGTTACTACAGGAAGCACGCTACGTATCCTTATATGCTTAAGACTTTTAATTATTTATATCATAAATTCTATTTTTCGGATCCGAGAACAATATGACTGATTTCAATAAGAAAGCCCAAGCCGCACTCCAGGGCGAGAAAAACTCGAAAATTAATTTTTCCTTTCGGCAATACTTTATATATCCAGTCCGTAAAATCCCCCCATTTATATTAGCTACAGAAAGTATACTATTTCATCAAATCCTTCCGTTAATGTAGCAGACTCTTTAGTAATCGGAACGATAAGTATTATTTTTATTTCTGCCTCAACCAAGGTGAACCGATAGGTGCGAAGGTCTTAACCGTTCTCCAGCCTGATGATTAAAACTGGGATATTTGTTAAAGCTCGGCCTTGATTTTGGGCTTTGCTGATATAAGCAGGTTATTCCAAGCCAGATATTCGTAAACCGCCTGCGGTACAAGTGGCTGGATGCTCTGCCCTGCTAAAATCCTTTTCCGAATCAATGTCGATGAAATCGGGATACAGGGCATATCAATCATTTGGGTCATTAAAGCCGTTTCCACACCGTCCAGCAAAACCGATTGAACAGGCGGCTGATGGTCACGCGGGGCCTGGAGAAAGAGGACTCTGTTTATCATCACTTCCGGCTTGTGCCAGGTTGGCAATCCTTTTAAGGCATCCTGTCCCATGATAACAGGGGTTACGGATCCGTCTGCCTCAAACCCGGGAACCAGGAGTTTCAGGGTTTCCACAGTGTAAGAAGGGCCCTCACGACACCGCTCAATATCCGTAACGGCAAAAGCAGGATTTGACCGAATTGCGCGCTCCACCAAGGCCAGGCGATGGGCGAAGGGTAACATATCGCTTTCCTGCTGGCGATGCGGCGGAACAAAGGCGGGCACAAACACCACCCGCTGAAACCCGAATTGCCAGAGACAGGCTTCAGCCATCATCAGATGGCCCAGGTGAATGGGCGTAAAGGTGCCAAAGAAATAACAAGTCCCTGTCATGGATGACCTTACTTCCACAGCGTGGTTGTTGTCGTTAGTTTATCAGAGAGATTTTGATTCCCCAACACCTGTTTGTTAAGAAAGCTGAAGAAGTGAAATCGCGCTAAGGACAATGATTTGAGATAAAGGGCTTTGCAAATAACCTTTACCTAAAAACCCTTCTGCCGATACCCTCCCTGTAGAGAAGAGGATTGTACCCCATGGGCATGGATGGCCTGAGCCGCCCCAACCAACTGTTGCCGTTCGGCAATCTCAACGCATCGGAGCGGGCGGCGGAAACCAACCGAAACAGTGCGCTGGTTAGCCGGAATGATGCGGTAAACCCAACTGGGGATTATCACGAAAGCGATGCCGGTGGTGGCAATCAACAGCACCGAAAACGAAGGGACTCCTGGGAAGAGGAACTGGAAGCGATATTGAAGGCGCAATTCAATCTCAACCTCGATTCTAGCCTGGTTTACGAGTTTATCTTCAACGAAAAAACGGAACGAATGGAACTCATCGATGCTTTGAGCGGGAATGTGCTGCTGAGCCTGACCCCGGAAGAGTTTATCCAAGTGACGCAGAACATGAACCGGAACGCAGGCATTATTACCGACCGCACGGCGTGAGAAAACTCAATTTTTTAAGGTTCGGGCCGATAAGCAAACCAGGAGAATTAACTTGAAGAATGCTGCGAACTCATGCCGAAGAAGATGAAAAAACCGCAAACAAATCGCTGGTACGACCAGTATGAAAACCTTAGCATCATCCTTAACCTGACGGATGCGTTGCCTTCCCCAGTAAAGCGCGATGTTGCCAAGGCACTTATCCGGGCGGTAGAAAACAGC
>CALAJO010000153.1 GCA_937922745.1 uncultured cyanobacterium | reverse complement strand
AACAGGATCCGATGCTAACGGATCACTGGGTGGAAAACCCCAGCCCGTACGGGTTCGTTTATGTACAGTTGGCAAAATGGCTCTGTTTTCCATTTCAAGGCGACCTGCTCAAAACGATGTTTACTTTTAAGGCATTCAATCTGGCAGCGCATGGTGCAATCGCCTGGCTCATCTACCAGGGCGGAAAGCGGCTTAAGTTGCAAAGGCCGGATCTGTCCTTGTATTTCTATCTGTGGAACCCGTTGATTATCTTGCAGTTTTTAGCCGTCGGGCACAACGATATCCTGATGGGCTTGTTTTTAACGCTGGCCGCGTATGCAGCTCTCATTGGCGCCAGCATCTGGGTGATTCCCGCCATTATGGCCGGGACGCTCATCAAGTATGCCGCTGGAGGGGTACTGCCCTTTGCCTTCCTGTTCTTGCTGAAGAACAAGGGTATTAAAGTGGCACTGCTCAGCCTGCTGCTTGGGCTTCTTGTGCTGGTTCTCTCCGGTTGGCCCTATTGGCCCGAATTACTCGCGGGAACACCGCTGGATCGCATTGGGGAAAATGCGACGGTTTCCACAAACTCGCTTCACGCAGCCGCGGGCGGCATCCTTAAGATTGCAGCACACACCATCCCGGCGTTTGAAAGTATCCGCGAGCCTGTGTTGCAGTTGCTTAAGTTTGCACTGTGGGGCGGTTTCTCCATCCTGACCGGTCTTATTTTTATTGGTCGCGTTCGCCAGGCGGATTATCCATTCCGCACCTGGATTGAGGACAATGTGTTGTTGCTGTTCCTGCTGGTTTTCGTGGTCAGCAGTAAATTTTATTCCTGGTATATCGGGATGTTCTTCCCGCTGATCTTTTTCCTACAACCCGGGCATGCGCTGCGCCAACTCCTAATTTTGGTCTCGTGCTTCCAGTTGCTGGGATTTACGTTCGTGGAGAAAACCCATATTCTTAACTACGTCCTGATGACCCTGGCACCGACATTATGGGTTTTAAAGCGGCATGGCGGCTTTAAGCGGCCGTGGCCAGGCTGGCGATCAGATCCGGGTACTGGTGAATCAGGATATAGCTAAACGCCTTGTCATCCAGCAGGGCGGCGGACATCGCCAGAAGGTTATCCGGCAGTTGGGAGAGAAACTGCACCAGCGTATTCTCCGGGAGCAACTGGAAGAGTTCGAGCAGGTTGGGCTTGGGCATGCTGGAAACCACCTTCATCATCTCCCCTTTGGGAATCATCATCAGCAGTTCCGGGTCTTTTTTGACTTCCTGGAAGACGAATTCGAAAATCTGTTTCTGCGGCATGGTTTTCATCCCCTCCAGAATCTGCTCCTTGCTGAGCTGTTTGAGCATGGCCAGCAGTTCCGGCTGGCGCATTTTCTCCACGTTCTGGCCGGTAATGGCCATCATCAGGGCACGCAGGTTTTCTATCGGCTGGTTTTGGTAGCCGGCGACAAAACTGCTCACATCCAGCCGCTTGGAGCGTAGAATGTTAAAAATGATCTCCGTTGGGAAGAGCTGCATCAGCGTCCGAAGGGGAATAACCCAGAGGAGCATTTTCAAAACCACTTCCTTGGGTAAAAAATGGATGAACTGGATGAGCTTGGTTCGCGGAAAGAAGGCCAGCGCCTGCACCATTTTTTGCTTATCCAGCAAGTACAGCAGGGAGATGATGTCTCCACGCTTGAGGAGGCGGATTATAAAATATTTATTCTCGCTAATCTGTAAGCGGTCCAGCAAACCTTGCAGGTCGTCGCCGTCCCAGTCCCGCTGCTCCTCATCCAGCCGCATACCATCGTTTTTGTCCACCACACTGGGCGAGAAGAAGATACTTAGGCCCTTTTGGTCCAGGTAATAATATTTCGATAAAAATTCGTTTGGGTTGATCCCGTCGATTTTCACAACGCGCTCCTCTAACGTCTCAACTTCTCTTCCAAGCCGGATATACACCGTTTTCGGCAAGGTTCCCCTGCCTTTGAGAGAGCCCGCTGTTTTGTTACATCTATTTACATTAAAAGCTTTTTTTATCAATTCCTATTTGCACGACTAACCGTTTTATGTTATTTATCTACAATCAATTCCTCTAATTAATATCTTCTCTTACTTCTCTTCTCATGGACGACACCTAGCTGTCGTCTTTTTATTGTCAAAAATTTTTGCATTATACCTTAACAAAAAGCATTGTATAGCCTGTAAATTCGCGGTTTTGCCCTGCTACGCGCTTCGCAGTGAATAAGGGGGGAATTCCAGCTCATGCGTAGGCGGATTGCTTGGGCTTAATAAAATTAAGACAGGGTTGTCTTAAAACTAAAACGGCTCGGATTGCTCACCGTAAACGGCAAGCCTGCCTTAGAAAATATGGGCGTAATCGCGCAGGTAATGTTCCGCCATCCGCACGAAGATCTGCATCGTTACCAGAATAACGGCCACCCCGATGCAGGGCTTAAGTGCCGTACTGAGCTGAAACACCTGAATCTGCTGCGCGGTTCGGTTCACGATCCCCAGGATCATATCTACCGCCATGGTGACCACGAAAACCGGGGCGGCGAGAACGGTGCCAATAAGAAGGGAGTTTCCTGAAATTTGAACCATGTAATCCAGGCTAATCTGGGCGGGCAAATTGTGCTGGACCATGTGAAGCGGAAAAATTTCGAAACTGCGCATAATGGCGGATAGAATCCAATACACGCCGCCAATCTGGAAGAACAGGATCAGGCCGATAAACCCGTAGAATTTTTCCATCAGCGCCACCTGCTGCGAGGTGCCGGGATCAAACATCATGGCCGAAGACAGACCCACCTGGTTGTTGACGAAGGAGCCTGCCGAATTAATGGCAATAACGATGGCCTGGGCAATATAACCGATTATAAACCCGATTGAGGCGTTGCTGAAAATCTGCAAGACAAACTGAAAGGCGTTTTCCGCATCAACCCCTCCCTTTTGCACCGGGACAACCCAGACCATCACCAGGCTCAGGATCATGGCAAAGCCCAGCTTGATGTTAAACGGCACGTCCTTTCGACCGAAGACGGGAGCCACAATCATCATCCCGATAACGCGGCTGAAGATCAGGAAGGCCTGATCGATCATGAGGTCAAACTGCTTGCTGATCATCCCGATTTCGTTCAGGACGATGCTGAACTGATCCGTCGCCATGGGTTACTCGTCCCTGCGGTTGGGCGGCTGGGGAAGCGTCCCGGCGGCACGGCGTTGCAGGTAAATCTTTTCGCCCACGCCCGCCTTGGGAACCGGCTTGGCCGTGTTGTTCACCACGCCGCCGGCAGTTTCCACAAAGCCGCTGACCTTGGAGGGCGTTTCCATCATCTTCTTGACCTTGCTGTCCGTGGGGCGCTTATTCTCCTTGAAGAATTCCATCCGGCTGTTCTTGTCGCTATAAGCAAGCCGGGGCTTTGGCGGCAGGATCATCAGCTCATCCTTGGGAATGACTTCCATCCCCAGATGCACCGATTCGCGTAGATATTCCTGCAAGGCATCCAGCATAAAGGGCCCGCCGAAGACGACCAGCAGGAACACGAACATAATCTTGGGGGCGGCGGCGATGGTTTGCTCCTGCACCTGGGTTACGGCCTGCAATATCCCCACTACCAAGCCGATTCCGGCCGCCAACAGAACCGCGGGCATGGACAACAGCAAAATCAGGCCGATGCCGCGTCCCACATGTTCCATCAATACTTCCATAATTGCTTCTCTTACTCCACTTCAGGGGTTGTAAAGGCGAATGGTGTTTGACAAAGGCGGCGTCGTCAGTTGTAACTGTTGACCAGGCCGTTGATAATCAGGCTCCAGCCGTCCACCGCAATAAAGATGAGGATTTTAAACGGGAGCGAAATAATGGTGGGCGATAACATGAACATCCCGAGCGCCAGGAGAATGTTGGCGATAACCAGGTCCAGCACGATGAACGGGATGAAAATAAGGAAGCCGATTTCGAACGCCGTGCGCAGTTCGCTGATGATGAAGGCGGGCGCCACCTCGAAGATGCTCAGTTCCGCGGGGCTCTCCGGGGCTTTTTTGTGGGCCATTTCAATGAAGTAGGCAATATCCTCCTGCCGGGTCTGGCGCATCATAAATTCCTTTAGCGGCTCGGAGCCCTCGGAAATAACGGCGACAATAGACTGCTTGCTCTTGAGCGGGCCTTGCGCCTTGTCATACATTTCCCCGAAAACAGGGCCCATGGTGTAAATCGTCATAATCAGGGAGATGCCGACCATTACCACGCCGGGCGGAACCTGCTGTGTCCCCATCGCGGTTTTTAGGATGGACAGGACAATGACGTAGCGGGTAAAACTGGTCAGGCTGATGAGGATAAACGGCAGCAGGCTCAGCGCCGCCATCAGGATGAGGAGTTGTAAGGCGGGATCCAGCGATCCGAATAGTTGTTCCATCTCTCTACTTCCCTCCTAGGCCGGTAAAGCGATCCAGAATGACCATGCGCAGGCTGTACTGGAAGCGCTCCATAAATGTAGACTGCGGGCCGATGGGCATGCTTGCGCCGGTGCTTTGTTGTTGTGCTTTCAAGGCTTCCAGCGCGGCGGCCTCGGCCTGTAATTCTTCCTCCGTTACGCCGGGCAGGGCGGTTACCAGTTCGGTCTTATCCAGCGTGGTGGACATCATAAACCGCTGATCCTGGTAGCGCACCACGTAAAGCCGCTTTCGGGGCTCCAGGTTCAGGACGGACTCAATCTTGAGCTGATGCCGGTTGAGCTGGCCCATCTGCGGCATGCCACCCATGGTGAGGTTGGGATGCTGCTTGAGGTAAAGGTACAGCACATACAGCAGCGCGACAACGCCGCTGGTGGCAAACAGGAAGTTCAGCAAGTGACCCGTCATTATGACCAATCCTCTTCGTCGTCCAGATCGTCGAAGTCGGACTCATCGAGATCCAGATCCATAAACTCGTCCGGCTGCGCCGTGACCGGGGTTTCGTGCGGTGTGTGCTGTTGCGCTTGCTGGGGATGTTGCTGTGCCGGCTGCTGCTGTTGCGGTTGTCCGCCGTCCCCATGGCTTTCCAGTGCCGGTGGCGGGGCCTGGCTGGTAATTGCCCGGCCATTGCCGTCCATCTTGTCCTCAATGCTCTGGATGCGGACGCCAAACTTGTCCCCCACCACCAGGAGTTCGCCCCAGGCGATGGGATGGCCTTCCACCTCAATCTGTAAGCGGTTGTCCATCAGGTCGCCCACCTCGATTACCAGGCCCTGCTCCATATCCTTCAGGTGCTTTAGTGGCAGGCGGATGGGATCGAACGTCGCGGTAACCTCTACCTGCAGGTTATCCCATATGTTCTGCTTGACTTGTGCTTCATTGTCCATCATCGGGTGTCCTTGGTTCATCAATAAATCCGGTAGTTTTTGGCTTTCCGGGACGCTTACCTGCATGGTAATCCATTGTCCGGAAATTGCATCTTTGATCTGCCACTGGTCGGCCCGGCTGTTTTCCAGGATGACGATATCGTCCGGCTCCAGCAACTGGAGGTCTTCCAGGCGGGCCCCGGTGCTGCCGAGCCTAATCGTCACATCCGCCTGGGCATGAAGGAACCGGCGATCGGGGAGCTTCCAGCGGGGCGCGCTGTTTCTCTGGGCCTCGTCCGGCAGTTTGAGGCAAACCTGCGGGGCGGATAGAATTACCTGGCCCATGGTTTCCGATTCGGTCTTGACCACCCAGACCAGGTGCATCAGGTCATCCTGCTCCGGGGGCGGGGCTTTTTTGCCGGGCGGCTTCAGCAGTTCCGGGGAGAGTTGCTGGAAGAGCTGGCGGCTGAAGCGCTCCAGGAGGAAGACTTCGAAGTTGCGGATATCGGCGAGGGTAAAGTCCTGTTGTTGGGGCAGCTTGCCCAGGATCGTCTCGAACAGGTAGCGGCAGAGTTCCTCGGAGAGGCGGAGCTGGGCCCAGCGTTTGCCTTCCTTGTCCAGGCCCTTCTGGGCCACATAGAAGTCCTGGGTGTGCCAGAAGTAGTGCGGGTTGGGCGCAATGGAGAAAAGCCGGACGGGGAGGTTCACGCCCCAGAAATCCTGGAACTGCTTTTGCAGCGGGGCCACAACCCCCGTGGCAGGATGCAGCACG
>CALAJO010000152.1 GCA_937922745.1 uncultured cyanobacterium | reverse complement strand
TGTCGAACGGACGTTTGCCTGGATGGGAAAATTTAGAAAATTGGAAATCCGCTATGAACGATATGCCAAGTTCTATGAAGCCTTTTGGCAACTCGCTTCTGCCGTTCTGATTCTGAAGAGAATTACCGGATGAGTTCTAGTAAACAGCGCCAAAACGCATCGTGTGATTAAAAATTTGCATAATAGCCCTTTCATAATTGCTAGAGGGATTATCAATAAACAATCCTCAAAGCTTTTAATTGCTAAATTTTTTCAGGATTTGCTTTCGCAAGGGCTGGATAGAGGAGATGAAATGATTGCGACAATCTTTGCAAGAGGGACGTCTTTACCACAGTTATATCTGTAATTTCAGCGTTTGTTTCGTAAAGTAACAATTTTTCCGGGTTCACCCAGAAGAAGGAATACAAACATCGTAGAAAATTCTATAATCTTGATAAGAGGAATAACTGTTCGGGTATATATTTCATTCAATTCTAGGTTGGTCCGAGAGAGGAGAACGTAACGAGAGGGTGTGTTCCTATGAACTTTAACGAAGAATCCATTCTGGTACGTCCACAAATAAGCCTTCTGAACCGCTACGCCCAAAAAGCACAGCAGGTTGCCATTACTGCCGTTAACCCGGTTTTCTCCGGCTACGAGGCAGAAAGCCACCGCCGCAACCTCACTGCCCTGCGCATACGGGTAGAAGGGCCGCCCAAGTCGTTGAACTACTTCAACCGCTTGATTGAAGGCGCTAATTTAAAGATGTAACGTTGCAGACAAATCATTCCCACTAAAAAAAGAGAGCCGAATAAAACAGGCTCTCTTTTTTTAGCATTAATAGCCTGGCCACACCCTGGGGTAAGGTTGCATGCGCGGCGGCAGGTACATAACGGGCATTTGCATGGACATTGAAGGATAAAAGGTTGGCTGCGACAACCCCGTGTACCCTATAGGGCTTGGTGACATAACGTCCAGTAATGGCATGTCGAGCGGCTTTGCAGGCATCGGCGCAACCGCTTGGATAACGCCTTGCGCCTTTTGCTTGGGGAAAAGCTGCTTGGCAAGCCATCGCATGCCGTAGTATCCGGCAATCGGAAACATGGACGCCAGGGCCAATAAAGGCCATCCCTGCTGGAGAGACATCCCGCGCTTAAAGATATATTGGCGATGCAGCATCACCACGGAGCCCAGCATGCCGCCCCAGAATCCCAGCTGCTTCATGCCCATCCGCATGCGCGACTTGAAATCAGGCTCCCAGCGGATATGGCTGCCCACCATAAACGCCATGGGAGTGCCCAGGGCCATGAACACACCAAGATTTTTAGGATTCAGTTTCATGAGGAGAATCTTCCCAGGATGGTTTAACCATGATCGAATTGCTGAGTTCATCATACCGAGCGCCCTCTCATGATTCAAGGCATGGGTATGGCAATAAAAACAACAAAAAAACCACTTTGTAACGAACTGTTAAGTTGTTTCATGAAGTCGTTGCATCTGCATTTTCATAACTACGAAGTTTGTTGATTAAACATATCAATGACTCAACGGATTGAGACTGCTCATGTCTCGACTGCGGCTCGACCATGAGAGTTCTGCGTTTCAGCCCCCGAACATCGGACTTTGTCGCTCTGTTACCATGATTTCAGTGGCAAACAGATACATCCCGAACCCACTGAAAGTAAGACAAAGGGAGTGGTCCTCACAATGCAGTTACTGAAGAAAGTACTCAATTTCTCAGCGGAGCGGTACCTTAAAACCGCCGGGGACTTGTTTATCTATCATAGCGATTACCACGGTGCGTTGGAGCTGGTGGAAAAAGCGTTGGAAACCGAGCCTAATGACACCCGGGCCCTGGTTCTTTACGGGGATATCCTGTTCTGCCTCAACCGCGATGGGGAAGCCTTAAAGGCATTGAACAAAGCCATCGGTCTGAACCCGCAAATGGCGGAAGCCTACATTTCCAAGGCCGGTGTTTTGGAAGTGATGGGCAAGTGCCGCGAAGCATTGCAATGCTGCCGCCAGGCCCTGCAGTTGATTAACCGCAGCAAGCAGTATCTTCTGCCCAGTTTGTTCGATCAGCAAATTATCCTGCTGATTCGGCTCAAACGCTTTCGCGAAGCCCAGCAGGTGCTGGAAAAAGCAAACGACTACCTGGAAGACGAGGATCTTGATTACCTGATGTCCAGCTACAAGAGCTTGCTCGAGCAGTTCTGCCAGAAGCGCGCCCAGGCGCAGGCCAAGACCATCAAGCCCAATCTTTCTATCGTTCAAGGTGTTACCCCTCTCTAACTCCAACACTTAACATTCAACCTATCTCCACTGGACACACCTGTACCCGCTCTCCAAGGCGGGTTTTTTATTGGCAAGTCCATGCAATTTCCAACAGGATTTGGGTTTAAATAAGTCAAAGAATGGGAGAGAATCCTGATGAGCCTTTATTCTGTATCGATGGCAAACGGCAGGCCTTACAACCCCTGGAATAGCGCTATGATTCCCGCACACGATGCGACACCCTGGAGTTATCCGGGTTGGAGCGCTTCCGAGTTTAGGGCTGCGCCAAGTGGCGGCAGAAAACAAACATCCGGGCAGCCAGCTTCTCAAGCGCCGTTTCCAGGCATGCAATCCTTACCCCCGCAAGAAAGCAACATACAGGAAGCCATTGATATGTCGCCGGAAGAGGGTATGTCCATGCCCGGAGAAATGGATTTGATGCGTGGCATGCCCGCAGACGATATGGGCAATGACGTGGATATGATGGCTTAACGATCTTCAATAAAAAAAGACCTCTGAGCGATTCAGAGGTCTTTTTCTTACAGCTGTAAAAAACTAGAACTTGGCAGCGTTTTTCTCGATGTACGCTTGTTGGTCGGCGGGTACTTCGGAATCCATGTAAATGGCGTTTACAGGGCAAGCCGGTTCGCAGGCGCCGCACTCAATGCACTCGTTGGGGTTGATGTAGAGCTGGGGTTCGCCATCGAACTCATAGATACAATCAACGGGGCACACATCCACACAAGCTTTATCTTTTACGTTAACGCAGGGTTCGGTAATGACGTAGGGCATGATGTCCTCCTATCCACTATACAGTTTAATCGTTTGACTGACTTTTACTCGTTACTATTCTCTTTAAATAAAACCTTATTGGCAATGATTTTTGTCACAAATGACTGACTTGTTACATGACCTCTTTTCAGGTTGCTGGTGTGCCAGGTGGGACGTTCATTGAGCGCGGGCCCATTGGTTTACATGCGGTATAAATGTCAATTTGTCTATATTTTAGCCTAAATGGACAAAAAAATGTCCGCAATGTTTTTTGCTTTGCATTGCCTCGCGCTTTAGGGAAAATAGTTTCTGAGATGACGGTAGAGAGAGAAAGGACTGTGCAATGGAAAAGCCCGCTAACAGCCATTATCCGTTAAACCCGCTGATTCGGAACCGCTGGAGCCCCAGGGCGTTTGAGGACAGGCCCGTCGAATCCTGGAAGATCTGTTCCATGCTGGAAGCTGCACGATGGGCCCCTTCCTGTTTCAACGAGCAGCCCTGGCGCTTTATCGTTGGCTCCGTGGATATGACGCCGCGTTCTCACGAGTTAATCGGGCAGGTGCTGATGGAGGGCAACAACTGGGCGAAAAAAGCCCCTGTTTTGATGCTTAGCGTTGCCAAATTGCATTTTGAGTATAACGGCAAACCCAACCGCCACGCCCAGCACGATGTGGGCCTGGCCGTCGAAAACCTGGTAATCCAGGCGATGGATTTGGGGCTTCAAACCCACCAAATGGCGGGATTCCACCTGGATAAGGCCCATGACCTCCTGGCAATTCCGCGGGATACGTATGAACCTATGGCTGTTATTGCCATCGGGTATCCCGGCTCCGCGGATTTGTTGGAAGGCGAGCTTCGGAACCGTGAACTTTCCGAGCGCGAGCGCCAACCCCTTCAGAGTATGGTCTTTAACGAACGCCTGGGTGTTTCCTACCCGGTTTGCTTTACCTAAACGATATCCGCCAGGAATATATATAAGTATATCGTGACAACAGGCAACAGGTATAACGCTGGTAAAATGCCCTGTTTGAAGTAAAATGCACACGAATCCCAGAAGGGAAGATTGCCAATCAAGATGGAAGGAAACACGGATGAGCAGACGGATACTGATGGTTATTGCCCCGAAGGACTTTCGGGACGAGGAGTTTTTTGAGCCGTATCGTATTTTCACCCGCGAGCAGGGCTGGTCTGCAATCGTCGCCAGCACCGAAGTGGGCACTGCGCATGGCATGCTGGGCGGAACGCAAATGGTGGACACGCGTATTGCCGATCAAAAGGCGGATGATTACGACGCATTGGTTGTTGTTGGGGGCATGGGTTCGCCGCAATACCTGTGGCACGATGAGCCCTTGCTGCAACTGGTTCGCGACTTCGAATCCGCAGGCAAAGTGGTTGGGGCTATCTGCCTCTCCGGCGCCGTACTGGCGAAAGCGGGCATTTTAGCCGGGCGTAACGCCACCGTGTGGGAAGCGCCGGAATCCATTGCCGAGTTTGAAAAAGGGAATGCTCGGTACATCAAGCAGGATGTGGTTGTGGACGGGCATATCGTCACTTCCAACGGGCCGCATGCGGCCAGCGCGTTCGGGCAGGAGCTGGTGGATCAACTCACCCGCGTTCCGGCATAGGCTACTTTTTAGCCACTATTAAAGGAAGCCCTCATTGGAAGACGAAGGCTTCCTTTTTAATGTCGTCTTTAGAGATTTTCCAGCGATGAAGGGCCTCATCGTAAAAGAAAGCTCCCTTTATGAGCTGTATGCCAAAGCCGGCTTTGTTAAAAACCCGAAATAATTGGAGAGAAGCAAAATGCGGCAGTATATCAGCGGTTAAAATAACAATTTCGACCAGCCACAGGAAGTTTTGTGCCAAACACTAGCACTTTACAAAATATAGTGTTAAGCTGAAACATGTTTGTTTAGGATGGAAGTGATTTAACCAGAGGAACCGGAATTGAGCGGTCAGTTCACACGTTTTATAAGCATTGCACAACATCAGATGAGTCAGTTAATCGGAAAAACCAGGAAAAGCACGGCATTAGCCCTGCTAACGCTGTTGGCGTTGCCGTCTTTCGGCCTTGCCGTAACCACCCTGGCCGGGGATGAAAACCTGCTGGCAAATATTACCAATCTTCCCTTGCCGGAAATGCCCGATATGTCGCAAAAAATGGCAGATTTCCTATCCAATCGCAAGGAGTACGCTGTCCAGATCCCATCGGATAAGTATGAACCGCGCAAAACCAAGAACCAGCCGCTGCTGGTTCTCCACGAAACCACGACTTCCGGGCGAAAGGCGCTTTCCATGGTCAAGCTCCCGCACTATAAGGCGAGCTTCCATGTGCTTGTAATGCGCGATGGAACCATGGTCTACATGGTGCCGCCGGATATGACCGCTTACACGGCGGGTGTTTCCCAGTTTCGCGGGGAGTACGACCTTGCCATGACCGGGCGTCGGACGGTGAACCATTTTGCCTACCAGATTGAGATGGAGTCGCCGGCGGATGGGTACTGGTGTTCGGAGAGCCCGGGCGTGCGCGCCGGGGTTTGCGTGGATGGCGGCGGCCGTGGCAAGACGCATAGCGGCTATACCGAGCAACAATATATGGCCGTGGCATGGCTGGCCAAGCGCACCGGCGTCCAGCCTTCCCGGATTACGACGCACCATGCCGTGGATCTAAGCGGCACCCGTAGCGACCCTAGAAGCTTTAACTGGGATCGGTTCTGGGAATACTACCGGGCCACGGAAATTAGCGACGCCGGCCAGCGCATTAGCATCCTGCCGCAGCCGGTATATTCTTCCGTCAATCCGGAGCCGCCGCAGGAGTAAGGCTTAAACGTCGTCACCCAGAATAATTTCGGATGAACGCTTCAGGTTGAACAGCAGGATTTTCGCTGCGGTGTTGGCCTGGAACCGGATGGTGCCCGGCATGGTCAAGCCAATGCCATCGCCTTGGGCATAGGCTTCACCCTCCAGTGTGATTTTGCCTTGCAGCATCTGCACCCATACTTGCCGTCCCTCCGGGATATCATAGGTTAACGCTTGCCCAGGTTCCAGGTCGGCCAGCCACAATGACACATCCTGTTGCACCTGAATCGCCGTATCCGAGCCGGTCCGGCTCGCAATTTCGCGCCATTGCCCGACATGGGCATGTGCGATGGCTTTTTGCTCATATGCCAGCGTCAGTCCATTGGCTTCCGGAAAAATCCAGATCTGGACAAAATGAACCAACTCCGTTGGGGAATGGTTGAATTCGCTGTGGGTAATGCCCGTTCCCGCAGACATCCGCTGGATTTCCCCTGCGCGGATGACGGAGCCCGTTCCGAGGCTGTCCTTATGCTCCAACGCACCGTCCAGCACCAGGGTCACAATTTCCATATCGCGGTGGCTGTGTGTCCTGAAACCCTTTCCAGGCTGCACCGTATCCTCGTTGATGACCCGAAGCGCACTGAAGTTAATAAAATTCTCATCGTAAAACGTATCGAACGAAAACGTGTGGTGGCTTTCCAGCCAATCGCTCTTGGTGTAACCCCGTTCGCTCGCCCTGCGAACCACTTTCGTTTGGACTGTGGGCATTGTAAAGCCTCCTCTGCTTGCGTTGCGGGCGCCACTACCGAATAAGCCAAACTTATCAAGACCCGTCACGCTTGTCTTACTACTAATCGGAATATCGGGTGTTGTCAATCCGTGCTTCAGCAAACGGGCTCAAGGTCATAATGGCCTGGCAAAATCATCAGGTGAGCCCGGGCAATGGATTCATAACGCTGTGGTACAGGTTCAAGATCGCATTGAGATGGTCTTGCCCGGTGTGCCAGCGCGTGTAGGTGTTCCAGGCGGATGTGTTCAAGTGTTCCGGGTTTGGAGTTGAAATCATGATCTTTAACGCTTCTGAAAGGGCAACGGCATCACCGGGCGGGAAGACATGGCCATTGACGCCGTGCTGGACGAGTTCGGGCAGGGCGCCCACATTGCTCACGATGGCGGGTTTGCCGTAGCGAAAAGCTTCCATCACGGTTAAGCCAAAGGTTTCGTAGGAGATGCTGGGGAGAATGACGGCCCGGCAGTGGCTAAACTGTTCAGCCAAGGCTTCGCCGGATTGAAAACCGCAAAACGTGACGTTATTTAATTGCAATGCCTCGCAGCGCTGTTTTAACGCCGCTTCCAGATCCCCCGTACCCACAATGTGCAAGCGAGCCTCCGGGGTAAGCTGCATTGCCTCAATTAAGGTATGGAGGCCTTTTTCCTTCACCAGCCTGCCGACAAATAAAAAAAAGCCGTCATCCCGGTTAAAATCCGGCGGATCGGTGAAGGTGGCGGCATCGACAAAGTGCGGGATGTGGATGACTTTCTGCGTCGGCAAACCAGCCTGAAGGGCCAGTTCCTTCACCGCCCGGCTGGGCGCGATAAAGGCGTTAATGTGCAGGTAAAGGCGATGCATCTTCAGCAGGCAGAAATCCGCCGTGACCATGGCGCTGGCGCTGAGGCTGTTATACTTGCAGCGATTGAGCAGGCAGTGGAAAGGATGCCCTGTCACACACCGCCGATCTGCGCAGTGGGTTTCGTAATGGCGCAGCAGGCTGCCGCTTGGGCACATCAGCCGAATGTCGTGCAGGGTCATCACCATAGGGATTTTTAATGTCTTGCATGCCTGGATGACCGAAGGCGTCAGGTAATAGGCAATGCAATGAAAATGAACCAGGTCCGGCTTGATGTCCTTCAGGAGCCGGGTCAGGCGGCGCTCAGCCTCGGCGTTATAAAACGACTGCCAGCCGGACGTGACTTTCTGTCGCAGCCCCAGGTTGGGAAAATCGATGAACGGCGCAAAATAATCCGAGTATGGATAAGTTTCAATGCGGTAGGGCTTTTTATCCGTCGAGAAATAATGAATATCGTGGCCTGCGGCCTGTAATAATTCCGCCAGTGCGAACATGTATTGCTCCGCTCCGCCGGCGCGGGTGAAAAAATTATTTACCATCAGGATTCTCATCGGCTGGAAACCGTTGTTTGCAGCAGCGGCCCGTAAATGGCCATCAGCTTTTGATAATACAGGCTGGAATGATACTCGGTCTCAGCTTTTTGGCGCGCGTTTCGCCCCATTTCCAGCGCCTTATCAGGATCATTATGCAGCGTCTCCAGTGCGGCAATCAGCTGATCCACATTGCCGGGCTCAAATGTCAGGCCGGTATGGCCGTCCTCGATCATTTCCGGGATGCCGCCGATATGACTGCCGATAGCGGGCTTGCCGTAAATAAACGTTTCGATGATCGAGGTGGGGAAATTCTCAAACCAGTTACACGGCAAAACCGTCGCAATACACTCCCGAAACTGGGTCTCCAGGCCTTCTCCGGACTGGAAGCCGAGGAAGGAAACATTGCCCAGCTTCATGCCTTCCGCCTGCTGTTTCAAGGTGGCTTCATCCGGGCCCGTGCCCACGATGTGCAGCCGACACTGGGGTAACGCGGCCATGGCCTGCAATAAATAATGCACCCCCTTTTCCCTGGAAAGCCGCCCGACATAGAGGAAATATCGCCCTGGCCGCCCATCGGGAACCGTATTTAATAATTCGTCCGGCACAAAATTATAAACCCGATGAAGCTTCTGTCGCGGAATACCGGATCGGACGGCCAATTCCAGCAAGCCCTGGCTGGGGGAAATAAACGCGTCGATTTTATTATAAAGCCCATGCGCCTTGCGAAACAGGTATTCGGCCGCAATCCCCGCACTTTTGACGAGGCTTTTATCCACGCAACGGTTGGTGACACAGGGCAACACGTTCCCGCCAACGCAATCCTCGTTTCTGCAATACGTGTCGCCGCCCTTCATCATCTTAACGGCCGGGCACATGAGCTGCGGCCCATGCAGCGTCATCACCACGGGCAATTTGGCATCGTAACAGGCCTTTAGCACCGAGGGGGACAAGGTGTAAAAAATGCAGTGGCAATGCACGATATCCGGCCGGGTTTCGCGAATAAGCGCGGCCAGGTTCCGCTCGGCGTCTACATTATAAAACGGGGTCAGGTTCTTGCGAAGAAGCTCCCAGCGGGAAAGTTTTTTATAATCCACCCCCTGCGGGAAATAATGGCGATACTTGTAATCTTCCTCGAACAGAGGGCCGCTGTCGGTGGCGTAATAAATTACCTCATGCCCATTGGTTTTAAGCAGGTTACCCATGGCGTAGGTGCAAACGTCCGCGCCGCCTTTATTGGAAAAATAATTATTAATCACCAGGACTTTCATATGACAAACCTGCGAGGGAACTAAGCGCCGATCCGCTTGTAAGCCAGCTTCAGGGCCTCCAACAGGCCGATGACGGAGAAGGTCATCAGCAAGACGGGCACAACCGGACTCTCCGTATAATAGTACAATGCCAGGTAAATTAAAAGCGAAACGCTTGTCATACATAAAATCTTAAGGATGGGGCGGTCACTGTCCCGCTTGAAAAGCACGATCAGGTTATCAAGCATTATCCAGCCCAGCGCGCCGAAAAACAGCAGCGAAACCAGGCCGTATTCATACGCCATCTGGAGATAAAAATTGTGGATGCTGCTCAAGGTATCCACATCCCGCGGGAGCATGCTGGAGGTAAAATAGGCCAGCTCCCGCGATGCATCCAACCCAAAGCCGAAGAACAACTGGAACAATCCCAGCTCGTTCGCCCAGTCGTTCATAAAATAGTGCCAGATGGTGGCCCGCTGATCCAGCGTCTGCATGCTGCCAAAGCGTTCGGTGAGCGTGCCGATGGTGGCGATAATAAAGTTCTGGTTGAGAAAATAGACCAGCAACGCCGCCGCCATACCGGCCATGGTTTTATAAAAGGTTTCCAGAGCCTGTCTTCGGGTTTTATAAATATTTTTCTTGACCGGTAAAAATTGAAAATACCTCGCAGCCAGTGAAAATAAAACCATCGCGACAGCCAACGCAATGAGCGGGGTTTTTTTAAGCGGCAGCAGGATAAAAATACCGCACGTCGCCAACAGCAGGTCGGTGAGCAGGGGGAGTCGCGTGCCCTCGAAACGCTCGGCATAATGATGGATGATCAGCCGGAACCCGGCCAGGAGGATGAAGAAAACGGAAAAAATATTCTCCACGCCCTGGTAAAGCCCAAAGAAATTACTGTAAAACTGGCCGTTCGTGAAATGATAATGACTGAGCCCCAAGACCGCCCCGAGACCGGACAGCAGGAAAAACCCCGATAAGGCGTAAATAAAATACCGGATAATCCGAGCAACGGTATTGTTGCGATCAACGGCGGTTTGATCGGATCGCGTGAGCATCAACGGGATAATAAAGGCAATGAACGGGGAGAGCATCGTGAGGTACATGGCCAGCAAACCGGATTCCTGGAACTGCCCTGCCTGCCCCCCGGTGAGGGCGCGCTGGCCGAATCGGGTGGCGTTAACCACCCACACCTCGTGGTAAAGCCCGTAATACGAGCGAAACTCGCTATGGTAGAAAAGGAAATAAAACATGTTCGCCAGCAAAAATAAAAACAGCAACCGAAACGGAACCGATACCGACCAGAGATACCGGAAATGCCGGAATAAATAATACGCCGCGGACAGGCAGGCAAACAGGAACATAACCGCGTAAACCTTGAGGGACAAACCAAACGGGCGGAAAAACACCTCTTCCAGCATAATGCCGAAGATTACCAGTTGCAGCGACAGGTAGGGCCAGACCGGGTTCAGGACATACGGCTTGTACAACTTCCTGACCCCTGCAAAGAAAACCAGCAGAACCGGCAGCAGCACCAGCGGGTCGATTTTGTCCGTGGGCAACAGGGAAGAGGTGAGCAGGTACAGGGAGAGACCCAGCGCCGCGATAAAATACAGGACGGTTGGCGACAAAAGGATGGATGCTGCCCGGCCCATCGCTCATCAGCCTCCGAACGAGGCTTGGGTTTCCTTGCTGCGGGTAATAATACCCAGGATATTACGGTTTTTGGACTTGAAAATATTCAGCGCGCGCAACAGCTTTTCGCGGTTGGTTTCCAGGGCCGAGATCAATACCATGGCGTCCGCGGCTTCCGTAATTGCCAGAAATTCGGGTTGATCGAACGGCTTGGCGGGGGTGTCGATAAAAATAAATTCGAAATGCTTTTTCAGCAGGGTTAATAATTGCTTGAAGCCCTTGGAGTCCACGTAGTCATAAATATTGTCGCTGGGCCTGGTTGCCGCCAGGTAGCTGAAATATTTATCGCTGCCGCCATTGGGCACGGGAATGCGGACAATTGTGCTTTTCAGCATCTCCACAATCTGGTCTTCCTGCACGGCTTCGTTAAAGCGGATTTGGTGGTTAATCAGCTCAATGATACTCAATAACCCCTTGGATTCATCCGGCTTCTCAATGCCCAGCTCGTCCAATAGCTTGCGGGGCTGGTTAAAATCCGTGTCGATTAATAAGATGCTTCGGTTGGATCGGGCCAGCGTGGATGACAGGCGCGTGAGAATCACCGAGTTCATCATCACCGGCATAGTGGAAACAAAGGCAATCACCTGCGCCTCCTCGTGGTAGGAGCGGGCGGCGAGGTTTTTGGCAAGCTGAAAATACGCCACGCCCGTCGGGGAATGGATGTCCTTGATCAGACTCTCACGGGCGGCCCTGGCATCCTTCATCCAAGGGATCACGCCCAGGACTTTCTGCCCCGTGACGGATTCGATCTCATCCGTGTCCAGCCAGGTATCCTGCACCATCTCCTTGCCGTATGCCGCGGCAAAGCCGGCCAGCGTCCCCAGCATCAGGAAGCCCAGCAGCTTAATGAAAAGCGGCGTGATCATAAATTGTGGGTTGGAAGGCGGCCGGATGGTAATAATATTATCCACCACCTGCGATTCCTTGATGCGGGCCTCCAACTGTTTTTGCTTGGCGTTATTAAATGCCGTCGCCAGGGCTTCTTCGTCTTTGCGCAAGTCATCCAGGCTGAGGGACTTGGCGGGGAACTGCAGTTCCTGCTGCCGGAGCTGGTTAATGCCACTTTGCAAAATCCGCAACTGCGCGCCAAGCGAGGCGGTTTCCGCTTCGGTTCGGGCAAACTCGGTCACAATCTCCTTGGACGGATCATCATAAATGCCGCGGCGGGGTTGCAGTTTTCCCATGGATTCGGCTTTACGGCTGGAAATGTTTTCCCGGAGCGACGCAATCTGGTTTTTAATCGCGATGACATCCGGGTAATTATCGGTAAATTTCGCCTGAAATTCCGCATAGCGTTGCTCCGCCAGCGCCAGGTCCTGATTCAGCTTTACCAGGTAGGGATCATCCCCGATGGCGGTTGCGCGAAGCGCCAGTTGGGCGTTAGGCATATTCAGCGCCTGGCTTAACGCCTGCTTCTTGGCGTTGTTATAGCTCATCTGGCTTTTTAATACAGCCGCCTGCTTCTCCAGATCAACACGGGCTTTTGTCACCTCGGACAACTCTTCTTCCAGGTTCACGGCGATATTATTGGCCTTGAATTCCTTCATCTTCTGCCGAACCTGCTTCAACTGGCGGCTGATGCTCTCCAGTTGCTCATCCAGCAGGGTACGCTGGTTCGTCTCCACGGACTTGCGAATGTCGAGATTCACATCCTTGAACGAAATTACCAGGAAATTCAGGATATCCTGCACATGGTTTTCGTTGCTCCAGCGCAGGGACACCTTAATCACGTCGGTCGATGGCTCAATCTTTGCGCCCACCAGTTCGGAGAACTGCCCGGCCCACTCGTTGCGGTTATTAATGCCCAACCGGTGCAGATCGGCGGGATATTTCCGGGCGACATAATCATAAGTCCGATCGGCGACATCGGTAGACGTGAGGATTTGGATAATATTGAACAACGGGTTACTAAACCCGCTCTCCGACTGGATAATGGATGATGTCGTGTAAGGCGTGACCACATCCGGCGAATGGATATTGCGGACAAATAATTTCGCCGAACTGAAATAATAGGGAATGTAAAACGCGAACAAGTAGACGCAAAACAACGCCAGGCTCAGCAGCACGGCGGCCAGGATGAGTTTATACTCTTTCAGCAGCAAACGGGTAAACGGGTCAGGCCTTTTCATACCGATCCAAGCAAGCATTGACGTCAGCCCCCATTCTAGCACTGTAAGGCTTTCGTCCAGGGCAAACCAAAGCGAAAATCGGTGGTTTGGTTGAGCCCTCTCCTCTCATCAGAGGACAAGTTCAGGAAGTCATTGAAGCCTTTGCGATTCGGTTGAACGATAATTATTATTATTGCCGGATGGCTTCCACGATGGACACCACGGAATCCGTCGGGATGATGCGGTTGAGCTGGAAGCCTGCCTTCCCTAGCAGTTCGGCGAATTCCGCCTCGGTGCGCTCGCGGTCGCCCGGCGTCATGACCAGCATATTCAAGTCCATAAACTTGGCGCGCGGCGACAGGTTGCCCGGTTCGATCACGCATTCCACCAGCAACAGCACCCCGCCCGGCTGCATCACGCGGTGGATGTTGTTTAAGATTGCCAGGGATTGCTCATCACTCCAATCGTGGATGATGTGGGCCATCATATAGAGATCGCCACCTTCGGGCACCGCCTGGAAGAAGTTGCCATGACGGATTTCGCACCGATTAGCAACATTCAGCGCCTGCAGGTTGTCCATCGCCTCAGTGGCCACATGGGGCAGGTCGAACAGGATGCCCTTTGAGCCGGGATTGGCTTTTAAAATCTGCCCCAACAGGGTGCCCGTGCCGCCACCGATGTCCACCACGGTTTCAAACGCGGCAAAGGGATAGGCCGGAACGATTGCAATATGCTCATTACTGGAAATCGACTTCATGGCCGCGTTGAACGTTGCCGCCGCGTCCGGGTTTTGCCCGAAGTACTCAAACACCTTCATCCCGTAGACCGATTCAAACGGCAGGTCGCCCGTGAGGACGGCATCTTTTAAGCGCCCCCAAGCCACATAGTGTTCCTCACCCGTCATCAGGGAAACCGCCCGGAGCGAGTTGGGGTGATCCGTCCGCAGCATCTGCGAGAAGGGCGTAAGCGCAAACGTGCGGTGGGAGATTTCATCCAGTACCTGGATGCTGGCCAAAGCCCGCAGCACCCGGTACAGGAAATCTTCATTCGCTTTGGTTTCGGCTGCCAGCATTTCAAGCGGCTTCGGGCCGTCTTTCAGCAAATCCGCAATGCCCAGCTTTGCAACCACATAAATGGCTTGAGAAACCCAGTAGCCTGTAATCATCTGCATCATGGCCGATGCTGTTTCCTTTTCGGCGGCGGTGGGCACAAGCTGGGTTTCGGTCGTCATCGGCAAACTCCTCAATCGAATATAGGTTCTCGCTATTCCGGATTATAGAGGAAGCATGCGAACACACCAAATGTCCAAGCAAGCAAAATATTCGGTTTTTAATCAAAATGGATTATAAATCCGTAAATTGCTCGTGATGGGGTTTTAGGGCTGTAACCGATTGTAAATGATCCCTGACCCGCAGTTTAGTGTGTGGAATAAAACGGGAATGAACCAGAGAGTCAGTAATATGAAAAATAGAATATGCCGAATGAAAATCCCGTGGCCGATGAGATTGTCAGTCTTGTGCGGGAAAGAGCCGCCGGAATTCGGGCCCCAGAAGTGTTTGGAACCAGCGAAGATTATAACCAGGTTGGCTATGAAAGCCTGCTGCCCTCCTATTTTAAAACCCCGCTTCCCGATACGCCGCCTAAAATCCACATTGGCGGACCGGCATGCCGGCATCCGTATGAAGCCTCCGTGCTTAACTGCTCCGCGTTGAGCTTTGGGCCGCTAAGCAAACAATTTATCCTGGCGATGAACCAGGCCGCCGCGGCAAGCGGGTTTTATCAAAACACGGGCGAAGCCGGCCTGAGCCCTTATCATTTGGGCGTGGATATCGATGTGGAAGACCCGGACTTCTTCGCCGACGAGTTCTTTCAAACGATTTCCGAAGCGATGACGCACGCATCTTACCCAACTGCCGGGGACGTGGTTTGGCAACTCGGCACGGGTTACTTCGGTTGTCGGAAGGAAGACGGGACGTTTGACGCGGACCAGTTCTCCCTGAAAGCCAGTCTGCCCAATATCAGGATGATTGAGCTGAAACTGTCCCAGGGAGTGGAGCCGCGAAAGGAAATGCCGGTTAAGCAGCTCACGCCTGGCATTGCCAAGCTGATGGGAATCCATCATCAGACAGAGGCCAAGTTATCGGAGCAGCATGCCAATTTTTCCACCCCGCTGGAGTTGCTGTACTTTATCGATGAACTGCGACACCTCTCCGGTTTCAAGCCGGTGGGGCTCAAGCTGGGGATTACCCATAAGCACTGGTTTCTGGCCATTTGCAAGGCCATGCTCAAAACCGGCATCATTCCCGATTTTATTACGATTGACGGCATGGAAGCCGGCACCTCCGCTGCGTCCAAAGGAGCTTCCGGCTATACGGGCACCGCGTTGAACGAGGCGATTGTCTTTGTCCATAACGCGCTTTCAGGCTTCGACCTGCGGGAGCAAACCCGGATTATTGCCTCGGGACGCGTTTTTACCGAGCGGGATATTATTTCCAAACTTGCGCGCGGTGCGGATTTATGCGCCGCCGCCAGGGCCATGCTGCTGGCAGTGGGCTGCGATCAGCAACGGGAATGTTACAAGGGCGTTTGCAAGATGGGCATTGCCACGCAGGACCCGCGCCTGACTGCGAATTTTAACATCGAAAAGAACGCTGCACGCATTTCCAACTATCACCGTATTACCATGCAGGAGCTGAATGAGCTGCTGAGTATTGCCGGCCTGACGCACCCTTGCGAACTGGGGCCGGGCTATGTGCAGCAGCGGGTGAGCCCGGTGGAGTGCAAAACGCTGGACGAGCTGTACGACTTTATCTCGCCCGGCTCGCTTTTATCGCACTTTTCCTGGCGAATTCCCAGGGCTTTCCGGCATCATCTGGGCCTTGCGGATCCGGATGCAATGTTCTCCAGTCATCCTAAAATTCTCAGCTTGCACCGATAAGGCTGACGATCGGATATCCTTTGACTGTAAAGTTCAGGGCATGGTCTTGGCCATGGGCCAGTTGAATCAGGCTGTTAAACGCGTCCGGCGCGTCATATTTAAAAGGCAACGGATTAAACCCGGCCTGTTTGAGCCGATCGATCCACATTTCCGCCGTTTCATACTGTTCCACGCGATCGCCATCCCCAAGCACATCCGGGAGTTCCCGGCCGAAAAAGACCCGCTTGACCGCGCTTTTCTCCTCTTCGCTGGCCTCAATCGTGTCAATCGCCATAAACGTAAGCCCGTAATGGTGCCAGGCATGGTTAAAGCGCGCCATCAAGTCCTCATCGGTAAAGTCTGCATACGGCTCAATCATCACCAGTAAATCCGGCGCCAACGCCTTTAACCGCCGAAACAACGTATCGCGGGACGCCAGGGGGCGAGTGTGGTGCAAGGCAAACGAGGCATTTACAAGGCATTGGCCCGACGGGTGGCTGACCTGGTTGTGAATCGCTTGCCAGTCCGTTTCGTTGAGTTGTTCCGCGGCTTTTTGGATGCCGATAAAGTCGAGTGACACACCCAGTTCCGCTTTTAATTGCCCAAGCGCCTGTTGCGCTTTCTGCATGCTCTCGGCCGATGGCTCAATCCCGATAAGGGTGACTTTATAAGGGTAAAGCTGCTTCTCATAAAGCTGCCTCAGCATTCCCGCCATCTGCTGCCCCGTTCCCATGCCGATATCCACCAGCACCAAGTGCTTGTCACGATTCGTTTTGTTGATAAGGGCCTGGTTGGCGATGCCCTGGGCAACCCGCACCACCGGAAACTTTTCCGCCATAAAGTTGAACATTCGGATCTGCTGCCCGGTATCCGGCATCAGGTAAAGGTTATCGGCACGATGCGGGGTTTCTGCCAGACGGGTTTGCAGGGCGTCCCAAAACAGTTGCGCCTGTAAACCCGGCCTCCCAAAGGCGCCATCGAAATCTTCGCAGGCAAGGAAATGCTGGGGGTGCCGGTTCTCCAGGATCACGTCATCGATAAAGGTTCTGATCCGGTGATACTGATCCGCATAAATTTTGTTGGCAATATGGTCCATAAATCTCGCCTCAAACCGCTTCACTCAATGGTTGCGACAAAGCCCGATAATGGCGTATCGACATTTGGTTGTTTAAATAAAGGATTATGACAAATTATTCACGTTTTAATTTTCTCGAAGACCCGTCGGGTTTGGTTTATCATGAATGCTCCCTCCGAAGAACTAAATCCGATGACGGGTTCCCATCGGGGCTTGAATTGATAGGATGAGCCTGGATGTTTATCTCCCCTCACTTTGGCCGACCTGAGACGACATGGAATTGACTGTGTTGATTGCCCTTTTCCCGATTCCCGCTATGATCAAGATGTATGTTTCGTGTGTCATGAACAGTAGTCCTGACAGGAAGAGACGGTGATGGACACCGGGAGTCACTTAACGCCATTTAAGCGCCTGGTATGCCTCCTGCGGGAAGAGCGCCAGGATCTCTCGATCCTGCTTATTTATACCGTCATGGCAGGCCTGCTTACCCTGGCGATTCCGCTTGCGGCGCAGGCGCTGGTTAACACGGTGGCGGCCGGGGTTCTGGTGCAACCGCTGGTTGTCCTCTCGGTAATGGTGTTTGTAGGACTGCTTTTTGCGGGCTTGATGTGCCTGGCGCAATTCTACCTGGTGGAAATCCTACAGCAGCGGTTTTTTGCAAAGGTATCGCTCCGCCTGGCCGGCTTATTCCCAAGGATTAAGCATATCGCCCTGTTGAAAGACTACCCGCCGGAACTGGTTAACCGGTTCTTCGATGTCGTCAAAGTCCAGAAGACCCTGTCTAAACTGCTGATGGAAGGCCCCGCCGCCAGCTTGCAGATTATTGTGGGCCTGATCCTGATGGCGTTTTACAGCCCCTACCTGTTGGGTTTCGACCTGTTTATCATTGTCTCTATTTTCTTTATCGCCTTTGTCCTGGGCATCAACGGGCTGAAAACCAGCATCGCGGAATCCCACGAGAAATATCGCATCGGCGCCTGGCTGGAGGATATCGCCCGCTGCCAGGCCAGCCTCAAAATCCACGGGCAAACGGAGTACCTGCTGAAGCGCGCGGATGACATGGTGGTGCATTATCTGCAATACCGGCGTGCGCACTTCAAGGTTCTGTTTCGGCAGGCAGCGGCCCATTACCTGTTCCAGGCAATCGCCAGCGCCGGTATTCTGAGTATCGGCGGGTGGCTGGTCATCAATCGAGAACTGACCCTGGGGCAACTGGTTGCCGCCGAACTGGTGATGCTGATAGTGCTTTCAGCCCTGGAGAAGCTGGTCATGCTTTTCCAGGATTACTACGACCTGCTGACGGCGTTGGAAAAAATCGGGCACATCACGGATCTTCCTGTCGAGGTGTCCAATGGGCACTCCCTCCCGGACAACCCCAGGGGGTGCGGCGTAAGTTGCCGGGATGTCTATTTTGAATATGAGCCAAACGCCCCTCTTCTCCGCGGGCTGAGCATGGACATTCTTCCTGGCGAGCGGGTATGCCTGGTAGGGATGAGCGGCATGGGCAAATCCACTTTGGCCGCGTTGTTGTGCAGCCTTCATCAACCCACGCGCGGCACGGTTATCGTCAACGACACGGACTTGCGGGTGGCAAACCTGTCCAGCCTTCGTTCCCAGGTGGCCCTGGTAAACAGCAACCGGGAAATATTTGAGGGGACAGTGGAAGACAACATCCATGCCGGACGGGATTTCATCAGTGCCGAAGCGATCCAATGGGCCTTGCGGTTAACCCGTCTGGACGATGATATTACGCGGTTCCCCAACGGCATCCATACGCAGTTGGTCAGCACCGGCAGAAACATTTCCCGCGGGCAGATTACCCGGCTGATGATAGCCCGCGCCATTGTTTCCCGGCCGCGCCTGCTAATCCTGGACGACGCTTTCCCGGGCGTGGACGAGCGGACACGGCTGGATATTCTGGAAGCCCTGCTTCATCCCGGCAATCCGTGGACGGTAATCGCCATTTCAAACGATCTTGAGGTCATTTATCGCAGCCAACGCGTGCTGGTGCTTTCCAACGGTGTCATCTCAGAGTCCGGAAGGCCCGAGGATGTCATCAACAACCGGAACAGCGTCATCTATAACCTTTTTCCCCAGGACAAATTCCAGCGGAGTCGACTTTAAATGGCACATGAAATTGCACCGAATAACCTGCAAATTCAATCCTTAAGGCTGCTCAAGGCGCCAAGGGCCTATCGGTTTGTGGCAACCTGGCTGCTGGTGCTGGTCTCGCTCATTATCCTTGCGTTGATATTTGTACCGTGGCAGCAAACCGTTGTGGGCAAGGGGGAAGTCTCGGTGTTCTCCCCCATGGAGCGCCCCCAGACGGTTGAAGCCCAGATCCCAGGGCGGCTTGTCAAGTGGTATGTGCAGGAGGGCCAGCAAGTCAAAGAAGGGGAACGCATTGCCCTTATCTCCGACCTTGATCCCAAGTTCCTGGGCGAAAACCAGCTCCAATTACTGGAGAACCAAAAACAGGCGCTGATTACGCGACAGAGCGCCACGATGAACCGGATCCAGGCATTAAGCCAGCAGCTGAATGCGCTTACCACGTCGCAGCAAGGGGCGCTTCCCGCCGCGGGCGAGCGCGCCAGCCAAAGCCTTGACCGCCTGGAAGCAGCCCAGCAGGCTTTAACGGCTGCCCGGCAAAACCTGGAAACAACCCGCTTCAACTTCGATCGTATCGAGCAGCTTTACACCAAGGGGCTACGCTCCAAGCGGGACTTCGAGTTGGCCGAACTGGAACGGGTTAGGGCCCAAACCGAGGTGGAGCGAGCCCAGGCTGCGCTTCAAGTCGCACGCCGAGATATCCAGATTGCGCAGTTCGACCAGACCAAGATAGCAGGCGATACCGAGGCTTCCCTGGCCAGTGTCTCCTCGTCTATCGCATCCGCCCAGGAGACTCTGGCGACAACCAATAGCGACCTGGCCAAGCTGGAAGTCGACATCCAGAACCTGCAACAGCGCATCGCCCAGCAGGATATCCGGGCACCTCGCAAAGGGCGTGTCGTGAGGCTGATGAAGGTGGGGCCCGGCCAAACCGTTGCAGGCGGAGACATTCTCGCGACAGTTGTTCCGGAGACGACGGATCAGTCGGTTGAATTGTATGTGTCCGACTGGGATGCCCCGCTGATCAGTCCCGGCCGCCGCGTGAGAATCCAGTTCTCCGGGTTTCCGGCCCTACAGTTTGCCGGATGGCCTTCGATAGCCGTTGGGACCTTTGCCGGGCGAGTTGCCGTTATCGATGCCGTGGCCAATGAGCAGGGACGTTACCGGGTGCTGGTACGCCCGGATTATGCGGCCATCCAAAGCAGGAAGGAAGACCCATGGCCCAGCCCGGAGTATCTTCGACCGGGAACCGCAGCAAGCGGCTGGTTTCTGTTGGATACTGTCCCGCTGGGCTACGAGCTGTGGCGTCAGTTCAATGCCTTTCCGCCAACCGTACTGAAGCAAGAATTTGCCGCAGACCAAGCGGAGCAAGTAGAGAAGATGGAACAGCCGCCTAAACGGAAAAAGACAAAATGAGGCGGGGCTTTTTCTTTAAGCATGGGGTTATCGTATTCACCCTGGCCTTTGTCCTTGCCCAGGTTGAAGGGGACGCCCAGCCTGTCCAGCCTGCTGAAAAGCCATCTGAGCCCCAGGCTATCGAACCCGTATACCTGGATATGGCACACCCCGTCCACACCCCGGAGAACGTGGCCCCGCTTTCCAGCCTCCCGGTGCTGACCCTGGAAGATGTGTGGCAACGTATCGGGAATGCCCATCCCAAGCTGTTCAGCGCGGATTTGGAGCGCCGAATTGCGGGCGCCCGGCTGCTGGAAAAGCAGGGGGCTTTCGATCCCCAGATTTCCCTGGAGACGGAATACCTCCGCTATAACGACTTCTCGAAGCCCGGATCGACCAGCACCACGTTTGACAACGAGTTGGGCCTGCAATGGCTGACCCGATCCGGCCTGAGGTTCTCCACTGGGGCACGCTACAATACCGGTGATGTGAAACCGCCGCTCTACCCAACCGGCAGCACCGGTGAATACTTCATGGGCGCTCGTCTTCCCCTGCTTCGGGGCTTTCGGATTAACGACAAGGTGGTGCAGGAGCTTCAGGCCCAACTGGGCGTCCCGCAGGTGGATGCCCGCTTCACCCAGGCCCGGCTAGGGTTGCTGGTCGATGCCGCAAACGCCTATTGGGACTGGGTCGCCGCAACCCGCAAATTCAAGGTGGCGACCGGCGTCCTCAACCTGGGGACGTTTCGGTTAAGCGCAGTCACGGAGCGGGCCAACGCAGGCGATCTGCCCCAGATTGACGCCGTAGAGGCCGAACAGGAGGTCATGCGCCGACAGGGGCAGTTGGCCAAGGCAGAGCGGGATTTGGAGAGGGCGCTCTACAAGCTCTCTTACTACCTCTGGGAGTCTAACGGCACGCCCAGCCAACCGCCCACTGCGGAGCAGGCCCCCCGAAACATCCCGGAGCCGGTGGCTTACAGTACCGATGACTGGATGGACGGACGTCGCGCCGCCCTGGAAAAGCGACCGGAGTTAAGGGCCCTTAACCTGGAGCGGGCCATCCGGGAGATAGACCTGGATTACGCCGAGAACCTGAAACTCCCTATCCTGGACCTGTTTGCCCAGCCCGGCATGGATACCGGGAATGACGCCATCGGGCCAACCCTGAAAGCCGGCGTCTCGCTGGTGGTGCCGCTTCGGCAACGCACCGCCAGGGGGTTGATTGCCGCCTCGGAGTTTCAACTGCAAAAGCTGGATATGGAACAGCGCCTGCTGCTTCAGGAAATCCTGCTGTCCGTCGATGATGCCGTATCCGCCGTGAATGCGGCCTACCGGCAATACACCGCCGCCAAGAAGGAGATGTTCCTGGCCCAGGCCCTGGAGCAGGGGGAACGTGACCGGTTTGAGCTGGGAGACAGTACCCTGTTCCTCGTTAACCAACGGGAGCGGGCCACGGCCGAAGCCGCCGCCAAGGTCATCGAACTGGAAGCCCTCTACCATCAAGCCATCGCCAATTTCAAAGCCGTTACCGGCCAGTTATAACCGGTTGGCCTCTCCATCAGGCGATTGCCTGTCTGTTATCCGTTGGGTTTGAAAAGCCCCTAACAAAAAATCACCGTCGGATCCTTGCGAACCATACACGGTGACTTCTTTTTCTCTTAAAAATGGCGGGGCGGACGGGGCTCGAACCCGCGACATCCTGCGTGACAGGCAGGTACTCTAACCAACTGAGCTACCGCCCCTTATCTTAGATAAGGTACATATATGCTTATAGCACAAGAAACTTTTGAAATACAACCCATATTTTCAGGAGAAATAGAAATTTCCGGCCAGGGCTGCAAAACAGCCGATCATATCGAGTTACACACCAATGTATGTTTAAAGTATGACATGAAGGTTTGGCTAGCGATCGCTGAGGAAGCCGAGAATACCGTAGGCGGCTTTCTTTCGCAGATCCGGGGAGGCCTTTTTGAGGAGAAAGATGGCTTCCCGGACGAGCGGGTCATTGTCGTACCAGCGACTGCCCTGGTTTGTCAGCGGGTGCCCTTCGGAGAAGAACCAGTCCAGCGGCTTGCCATAGAGCTTGCTGAGGTAGAACAGTTCCACCGAGTCCAGCTTGCGCTGGCCGTTCTCCAGGCCGGAAACGGCGGAGACGTTAACCTTGAGGTATCGCGCGACCTGTTCCTGCTTCAGGTCCGCTTCGATGCGGGCTTGCCGGAGCCGCTCCCCGATTTGCTGGCGTGTTTCGTTCATATCAAGGTTATCGCCGAATTGGGGCCAAACTTTAGCCCAAAGCCGGTATGATAGTATGGATGACCCTTTGGAAGGAGCCCGCCTAGTTACGATGGTTGAGGATAAAGGCAAACTCAGGCAGGAAGCTTTGAGTATCCGAAAAACGCTGGATATATCAGCGATTAGTTGGGGTATTTGCCAGAGAATCACCGATTGGGATGTATTTCAGCGGGCAGGAACGGTGCTGGCCTTCTATCCCTTGCCGGGCGAGGTGGACTTGACGCCCCTGTTCGCGGATTTCCCGGACAAGGCCTGGTTCTTGCCCAGGGTGGTTTCCGGGCAGGATATGGTGTTCCATCGGTACCGGGCGGGAGAGCCCTTGGAGAAAGGGCGCTTTGGGCTGATGGCGCCTTTTCCTGGATCTGAGACACTTTCGCCGGGGGCGCCCGTCGACCTGATCTTCGTGCCTGCCCTGATGGCTGACCGGCACGGGAACCGGCTGGGCTTCGGCAAGGGGTACTACGATCGTTTCCTGGCGTCCTGGCCGCAAATCCGGGAGCGGGCTTGCCCCATCCCGGAAGCCCTATTGGTGGACAGCCTGGCGGCTGATACCTGGGATCAGACTATGCAGTGGCTTATATCGGAGAAAGCTCGCTATCGGATGACGCCGCCTGGGTTCTAAAGTCAGCAACAACAACGGGCGTCGTAATCTGTTTATCAAGTTTAACTGCTGCACGCCCTATGGCCTCCCGGGTGAGACCGTTTTGTGGTGAAAGTGTCATTACAGCTGCTATCAACCTCTCCCGAAGGTCGGTAATGTAAGGATCCAGAATCACGGAATAATCGGGATCCTTTTGGACAATTTCGGCCCTTTGCGAGGGATATAAGTCATGAGCCAGCTTATCGGCAACCGCTCTTCTTGCGCTGGGATTGTCGGTTCTACCCCGATGGTTAAACCAAAACGGACACCGGAAACGGGATTCATAGATTAACTCCTTTTCTTTTTAAACGGACACAAGCGAAGACAGTAAGGCAAAGTCAATTGATTTTCAATAAAACGTTAAGATTTAAATCCAGATAATTTAACGGACCGGCAACTGGTATAACGGGTGATAAATGCCGCCTGTATGGAAGAATCGGCTGATGTCGATGTCCGTTGCCTGGTTGTGATTGGGTAGAGGGGCATCCACAGGGGCAGCCAGCATCCATTTTGCGCGGGTTGCCAGCGTCTTCCAAACCGGCTCCGTCCGACGGATAACGATATCCAGCAGGGCTTCCTCCCGATTGGCCTGTTCCATGATGCGGGCCCCTTGGTGCAGGATATTGACCGCGGTGGCGACCATGGCATCAAGGCTGGCAAACTGGTAAAGGCGCTTGTCCTGGCGCATGGTTTCGGCATGCGCCACCCACTGCC
>CALAJO010000151.1 GCA_937922745.1 uncultured cyanobacterium | reverse complement strand
AGCGGTTACGGCGAACAGCAGATTGGCAACGACGGCCAGGTTGAAATTGTCTACAAAAAGCGGGATTATCCCTTCCTGAAGGATACCGGCGTGATTGTGGACGTGACCATATTTGGCGAAGAGATTAAAGTGAAAGCGCTCAAGCTGGAACCCAAGACATTTGGCACCGTGCCGGTCTACTATCTTACGACCGACATTGCGGAGAACAAGCAGGAGCATCGTCAGCTCACCAATATTTTGTACGATGGCGACGAGCGCACACGCGTGGCGCAGGAAATCATCCTGGGGATTGCCGGTTTCCGCGTGCTGGAAGCCATGCACGAAAACGTGGATCTCATCCATATTAACGAAGGGCATGCGCTCCCGGCCCTGTTTGAAATGCTGGATAAATACGGCGGTAACCTGGAAGCGCTTCGCCGGCGAGCGGTATTTACGACGCATACGCCGGTTGCGGCCGGTAACGAATCCCACCCGGTGGAGCTGCTGGCCGAGGCCGGATTCTTCGGCAAGACCAACATCGAAGTCGCCATTAGCCTGGGCGGCCATGATTTCTCCTTAACGGTTGCGGCGCTGCGGATGTGCCGCTTGTCCAACGGCGTTTCCCAGTTGCATGGGCAGGTGGCTAACCAGATGTGGAGCTGGGTCGATCGGCGCTGCCCCATCCTGGCGATTACCAACGCCGTGAACCTGCACTACTGGCAGGATCCGCGGGTAACCCAGAACAAGGACACCGATCGCATCCTGGATGTGAAGCGGGAGATGAAAGCCGAACTGTTCGACTACATTGAGAAAGAAACCGGCAAGGTCTTCGATCCCGATGTGTTGACGGTGGTGTGGGCGCGCCGCTTTACGCAGTACAAACGTCCTACCCTTATCTTCCACGACTATGAGCGCACCAACAAACTGCTGGAAGGGCGCAAAATCCAGCTGATCTTTGCAGGCAAGTTCCACCCGAATGATTTCCACGGGCGGGATATGTTTAACGAGGTACTGGCTATTGCCGCGAAGAACCCGCATGTGGCAATCCTGCCCAACTACGGCCTGCACCTGAGCGGTTTGCTGAAAAAAGGCAGCGATGTGTGGTTGAATACCCCGTTGCGTCCATTGGAAGCCTCCGGTACCTCCGGCATGTCCGCGAATATGAACGGCTCCATCCACTTCAGCACGTACGATGGCTGGGCCGTGGAAGGCACTTACCACAACCTCAACGGCTTTACCATTAACGAAAACGTCCATAACGAGCATCTGCCGCTGGAAGACCGAAACGTGCAGGATTACGACGCGATGATGGACTTGTTCGAGAACCGGATTATCCCGATGTTTTACGACAACAAGCCGGAATGGGCGCAATTTATGCGCAACGCCATCTTCACGTCCCAGTCCTACTTCCACTCCGAGCGGATGGTGATTGAGTACTTCACCCGCCTGTACAAGGGAATTTAACTGGGCATGGCAACTCGGGCCGTAACCCCTTCGGAAGCGCTCCAGATGGCGCTCACCGCGCTCCTGGCGGGCGACCTGATGAGAGCCTATGCCATTTGCGACGGATTGCTGGGCAGCATGCACCAGAGCCCGGACGCCTTGATGCTGATGGGCATTATCGCCTACCAAAGCGGGGATCCGCAAAAGGCGGCCTCCCTTATCGATACGGCTTCCGTCCAGGATCAACGGCTTAGCTTGTTTTATCATCTGGCCGCGCGGGTTCTCCACCGGCAAGGGCAGTTTGAGGATGCGGCCATCTGTTACCTGGAGGCGATTATGCGTTACCAGGCCCGTTATCTTGCCGCAACAGAGCCCAACAACCTGGATGACTTCCAGAAACTGTTGCTGGTGGTGGAGGAAACCGCCAAGGCTTGCCCCGGCCTTTTATCCCAGCGCATCTCCATAACGCGCCAACTCAATTCCGATCGGCTGACGCTTTTACCGGGCTTGTTATACGCGCTCCGGCGGCATTCCCATCTGCTTGCGCCCAGGCCCGATGCTTGGCAAAGGCTTTTATTGCCCCGCTTTACGGTAAGCGATAGCCCTGTCTTCGACAAGCTGTTGTCGATTATCATATGCAGCGTGGATGATGACAAGTTTAATCGGGCCGAACGGGTTTACCGGGAGTTTTTAAAGGGCGAGCCGTTTGAGATCATCCGCATCCCCAATGCCAAATCGCTGGCGGAAGGGTATAACCGCGGGCTTCGGCAGGCCCAGGGAGAATATGTGCTGCTGGTGCATGATGACCTGGAGATTCTTTCGCCGCAATTCAAGTTCGATCTGCATCAGGCGTTGCAAAAGGTGGATATCGTGGGTTTAGCCGGAACGCGCACCCTTTACGGCGGGGACTGGAAGCAGGCGGGCTGGCCGCACCTGGTTGGGCACGCCGGGCATCGGGATCCGGATAAGGATGTTTATTACTCCCTGGTATTTGGCGGCAGGCTGCCTTTGGAAACCGGCATAAAGGCTCTGGACGGCGTTTTTCTTGCAACACGGCGCGAAATCCTCAAAGACATCCCTTTTGATGAAACGGTGTTTGATGGGTTCCACCTGTACGATATGGACTTGACCTTTAGTGCGTACCAAAAGGGTTATCAATTGGGTATCCTGACTACGCTGTCGGTTATCCACCACTCGAGCGGGAGCTTCAACACTGTTTATGAGATGTACAACGACCGATTTATCCAAAAGCACCAGGGGCATTTTGATCCGCCAACGGAAAATGCCTTGAAGCGCTGGTTTACCTTTGTGTTCGACAGTCAAGAGCAGCTCAACACTTTTAGCTCAATCATGGCTGGTTTGTTTGCCACAACGCCGGCCTAGTCCGTTGAGACTGCTGCCAGCGCAGGTTGGGACGTTTGCTGGTGCAGTGGAATCTGTGCCGGAAGTTGGAAGGTAAAGGTCGTTCCCTTGTCTACCGTGCTTTCCGCGCGGATGCTGCCGCCATGGACTTTGACCAGATTTTTGACCAGCGCCAGCCCCAGGCCAATCCCCTCTTGCTTGCGTGTAAAGGAGCTGTCCACCTGGTGGAACTCCGTAAACAGGTTCGGCATCTGCTCCTCAGGAATGCCGATGCCGGTATCCATTACCTTGCAGATGATCCATTGCCTGTCATCGGAGTAATACATCCGGATTTCCACGCGCCCGCCCGGCCGGTTGAATTTAATGGCATTGGTCAGCAGGTTCATAAAAATCTGCCGCAGCCGGTTCGGATCCGCTTCGATCACATCCAGGCCCGGCTCAATCCGCAGATCGATCGTGACCCGGCTTTGTCGGGCCTGCTCTTCCACCAGTTTCAGTAAATCCTCAAAAAACATGTCGAGGACGATTCTTTCGTGGATGAGTCGGATATGGCCGGACTCAATCTGCGCGACATCCAGGATGTCATTCACCAGTTCCAGCAAGTGGTGGCTGCTGACAATGACGTTATGCAGGTAATGCTTCTGCTTGGGGGTTAAACTGCCCCCATACCCCATTGAGAGCATTTCCGAGTAACCCATAATGGCATTGAGCGGTGTCCGCAACTCATGCGACATCACCGCAAGGAATTCGCTCTTCTTGCGGCTGGTGGTTTCCGCCAGTTCCTTGGCGTACTTCAGGTGGATTTCCGTTTCCTTCTGCTCGGTAATATCCACGGCGGATCCAATATATCCGGCAAATTCCCGATCGGCGGTAAAACGGGGCGTCCCCTCATCCAGAATCCACCGGTATTGGCCATCCCAGCGACGCAGCCTGTACTCCATGCGAAACGGCTGCTGCTGCGACAAGTTAAGCAGATAGGTATCTATGCATTCCGACAAGTCTTCCGGATGCACGTTCTCGGCCCAGCCCATGTTGATTTCCGCTTCCATAGGGCGGCCGGTAAAATTGAGCCAGGTCTTGTTAAAGTAATTACACTGCCCATCCGTGTCGGAGAGCCATATCATAACCGGCGTGGCGTCCGCCATCATCCTAAAGCGCTCCTCGCTTTCGCGCACGGCGTCTTCAGCACGCTTCCTTGCAATTCTGTCCTGCATTTCCTTCATGCTGCGATCGATAGCGGCTGGCAACTTGGCCAGGTTGTGTTTCAGGATATAGTCCTGCGCTCCCTTCTGGATGGCCTCCACCGCAATATCTTCGCCGATTGTGCCGGAAACGATGATAAAAGGAATATTCTTGCCGCTTTGCTTCAACACTTCCAGCGCAGCAAGGCCGTGAAAGCACGGCATCGTATAATCTGAAAGCACAATATCCCAATCGCCTGCGTTCAGCTTTTCGCGCATGCCGCCCTCGGTATCCACACGGGCAGAAAGGACATGAAAGCCGCCTCTTTCCAGGCGATCCGTTATCAGCGTGGCATCATACTCGGAGTCTTCCACCATCAGCACACGAAGCGGCCTAGGCATCTACCTCTTACTCCAAATTAAACTGCTTAAAGGGTCAGTCTAATCTTACCCAATTGTGTCCCAATTGACGAACGGCCTCATGGGCTAAATGCGGGCTGCAAATATTAAGATTTACCGTTCTCCTACATTAAAGAAGGAAGTGCATTGCTGCACTTCCTTCCAGAAGATCTTCTGATAGATTAAATCAGCTTACCAGCCGACTTTGCGATCGGGGGAGCCCCACTCGCTTTCAACTTCAATCAGGCGGCCGGCGGAGGAAATTGCGTAGTCGCCTTGCTTTCTGCTTTCAACGAATTCCTGGCCCACAACAAAGCCATCGGCGTTGAAGTACAGGTTAACCGCTTCGAACGGGCTGTTCAAAACATCGTTGTAGAATACATAGCGATGCTTGGGAATACCGTAGATGGAGCGCTGGTTTTTCATATCCACGTTGTGGCCGATGGGTTCGCCCAACAGCTTGGAAACCATGTTTTTGTGGTCGCCAACGCGGGGAATGACGCGCAGTTTAACATCGGTAGCGGTATCGTTAGCGGTTTTGCTGGCGCCGGTGTTGTAGGTCACTTCGTAAATCCGCAGGGATTCCTGGGTGAGGTTACGACGGAACATCTTGCCGTCAACCAGATCGATTTCGTTGGTATAGATTTCGAAATTCTGGTTAGGGGCCAAAGCGGTTTGGGCCGGGCCATACATTGCTTCGATGGCGGAACGGGTTTGGCCAACCTGCGGAGCCGGTCTTTCAACCAGTTCGCTGTTGATTCTATCCATGTAGCCGCTGTTGTTGGACTCGATAACATCAACGTTTACAGTCCCGCGGTAGCTGGGATCCTGACCCATCATCACCTGTTGGTTCGTGGTCGTTGTTGTGGTTGTTGTGGTGGTATGCTGCTGCGCCAAAGCGGGAGCGGCAACGCCAACCGTAACAGCCATGCAGATACCTGCAGCGAGTAATTTATTGAAAGTCATTTGCTTTCTCCTTCGTTTTTCACCAAAACTCTTCAACCGTACAGAACAAAAATTTTCGTGGGAACGGAATCGTCCGCTTCCGAAAAAATTTAACTCTCCTTTTCTAGCAAAAAAGATTTTGCTTGAGGATTGACCACTTGGACGATTGTACTTTTTTAGCGCCAGAACGCTTGCCTGCCAGCCAAATCTTAAGATTTCAGGCCTTGTTTGGGTTGTACATAAAAAAGAGTGACAGGAGTTTCACCTGTTGGGCAATATTAAATGCATCCCCTGTATGTTACATTCCCTCATGCTCTAATTGACAAATGCTGAATTTGAATAAACAACGGCAAGGGCATGCTGAGGCGGCGATTGTGACATAATTATATCGATTCTGGAACCCGATCTCACGACGTTCGTCATGATGAGCAAAGAGATAATAAGCAAATGCATTCCAGGTTTATCGTTCTGTATGTTTAGGAGGTTTGACTCTATGGAAAATATGTTTAAAAGGATGTCGACCCTGGCGCTTTCGGTCGCGTTGACATCATCTATGGTTTTGCCGGCCCTGGCGTTTAACGACACAACCGGCCACTGGGCTCAACAATCTATTAACGAACTGTCCCAGCGCGGTGTTATCACTGGCTATCCCAGCGGCGAGTTCCGTCCGGAAGGGTTGGTAACCCGCGCCGAATTTGCCAGCATGCTGGTTAAAGCGCAAGGGTTGCAAAACAGCTATGTGGATAACGGCAGCAACTTTGTGGATGTGCCGCGCAACTTCTGGGGCTACCGCGCCATTGAGACCGTATCCGATAACGGCTTGGTTTCCGGTTATCCCGGTGGATACTTCCGTCCTAACCAAAGCATTTCCCGCGCGGAAGCAATGGCTATCCTGGTGAATGCATCCCGCGTGCCGCTGCCCAGCCAGGCCGAAGCCAGCCAAATCTTGAGAAATTACGGCGATGCCGCCCAAGTGCCGCAATGGGCAGAGCGCTCGGTTGCCGCTGCCATCCAATCCGGCATCTTTGCCAATTACCCCAACGCCAGCCTGATTGAGCCGAACCAGGCCGCAACCCGTGCTGAAATTGCGGTGATGACCGACAATATGGGCGATTACCTTGCTGGCCGCAATAATAACCAGCCCCCGATTGCCACCGGTGGCACTACCGGCGGAACCACAACCGGCTCCATTGGGATGAACAACCCGACGACCATCCAGGGACGCGTTTCCGTTGTCCCGGCGTCCACCACTTTTGGTGGCGTGGTCACCACCCCGTTCAGCTCCGATCGCAATAAAATTGGCGACCAGGTGGTTGTTACCCTGGATCGACCGCTGTTAAGCGCAGCCGGGGATATTGTCGTTCCCCAGGGCAGCCAGGTCATTGGCGCCATTACCAGCATCGATCCTGCCGGTCGGCTTGAGAAAAATGCCGGTGTCGGGATTGACTTCAACCGCGTTATTACACCGGATGGCAGAACCTTTGCCGTTTCCGCCGAGGTGAATACCGAAAACGGGATTCTGAAGGGCGGCACGACAAAAGGTCGGCTGGGCCGAGTTGCTGGTCGTAGTGCCGGTGGCGCAGCGATTGGCGGTGCGGCGGGCGCCATCCTTGGAGCCATCAAGGGCGACGGCAAAGCCGATGATTACGCGCTTCGCGGTGCGGTATTGGGCGGCGCAACCGGTGCCGGCTCAGCACTTATTAGCCGCGGCAACGAAGTTGTATTGCAAGCCGGCGATAAACTGGACATTCGGTTAAGACAACCCTTGACCGTCACCACACCTTAGTTTTCTGTATATAAAGAAACCGTTTTAAGCACCCGCCAGAGTCCTGGCGGGTGCTTTTGGTTAGTCTTGACAATAATATACCAATTGGTAAATATTAATCAGGTGTCGGATATCCGAAATTGGGTTCGTTTGGTCTAATAGTTTTATAAACCATAAGAAAGGGACGCAACCATGAACGCAATCGACACCATTACAGAGATTTTGGTTATCATCGGCGGACTCAACTGGCTACTTGTGGGCCTTCTGCAATTCGACCTAGTGGCCGCCATTACCGGCAGCACCTTCGGCGAAGTAAATCCGCTGAGTACGGTCATTTACGTCCTCGTTGGCCTGTCTGCGCTGTATCAGCTCTTTGCCTACTGGCGCCTCCGCTCCGGCCATTATGCTTCATAAGCTTTTTATTTATTTATCTCATCATCAAGATTGAGCAATCTCCAAAAATTCTCGCCAACAGTAGGAGCTTGCTCTCTTGTTGTGTCGACATTACTTTTCCAGTTGTCGTTATACCAATTAACCGCAGTTTGCTTTATATCATTCCAAAGGCCTTTAAACCCTTGACCTATCATATTACGACCTTTTCCACCCGTGGCCACTTGATCAACTACTCCGGCAATTATTGTTGTGCCTACACCGGTACCTGCCCAGACAAAAAGATCATGAATAAATTGTCCAGCTGCAGCAATGGGGCCTTTTTTATTCTTATCCTTTCCAGACGCCATCTGGACCGTTTGGCCTTGCTGGGCGCCTTGATTTGGTGTGGAAACAATATTAGGGATCACAAAGCTGGGCATACCCGGCATTCCAGGAATCACTGTGTTGGTAGTGGTCGTACCAGAAAGTTGTGACCCGTTTAGCCAGGTTGTTACCTGGCTCTGATTTCCTCGGGTTTCCGATGCAGTTGCGCCGATGCAATTCAAATCCAAAGACACCGGGGTCAGCTTGGTCTTCCCGTCCTTACCCTTCATCGGCAGAACCACCTGTGCCGAGCAAGGATCACTACCATTAGGGGGATTGGTTCGGGTTGGCACAACCGGCGGACCGGAGCCATCCGTCTTAAACGGATCATTTCTCAATGAAACAAGGACTGGACTAATGAATGGTTCATTTTGAGTGGCAGTTGTTTTCCCTGCTATCGAAATGACGGTTGCCTTTCCAATAGGTTTATCAGCGGGTTTAGGGCCACGGCCTAGCCGTGCTTCACCGCCATCTTCCAGTTTCCATGCAGGCGCAACCGGTCCCTTTTTAGGGGGTTGGGTAACAGGTTTCTTTTCCACGCTTGCAGCTTTGAAATTGGGGTTAATTTGCTCCTCGGCGCGCAGCATCTTATCCCGCGTTGGATTTGGCTTATCCTTAGCCTTGTATGTTTTGCTGGCGCCACCAGCGCCATTGCTTGCAGTGACGCGGTGACAATACAAATTCCTCTCGAAACGATACACAGCATTCTCCTACCCATTGTCTTAAGAATAGTTTTATATTTATATAAATAATAAAACAATTATAAAGAATAAAATTGCGGATTTGATTGATTTAAATGAAGAAATATGACAAAAAAGCGCCTCATGACTTCCCATAAAGGCGCTTTGTGAGAATGTATCGCCTGCTATACCAGAGCTTTTAAGTCAGCCAGGTCAAATGTGGCATCATCCGAGAAACGCATGGCTTCGATATGGCCGAAACCGGCCCCGCTTCCGTCAATCGTTGTGGCGGTGTTGTTAAAGTACAAATGGAGCGCCACCGTATGCAGGCCCATCGTGCCCAGGTCCACCAGGAGCGTATCGATGAACCCGTCACTGCCTAGTGTAACGGTTGACCCCGAAACCGTATACAAGTCCTGCGCAGTAAAGGTTACTTCCGTACTGGCGGAACCCATCATGCCGTCATAAAAATGCACGGTATCCGTGTCTGATCCGGTAGTATCAAAGTCATAAATAACATCATTGCCTTGGCCAATCTGGTGATAGCCGTAATAATTGTCATCGCCTCTGCCGCCTTGCAGACGGTTATTCAGCGTATTGCCTGAAATAATGTCATTGCCCGTACCGCAAATCACATTCTCAATTGCGTTAAAACCAAATACCACGCTATGCCCCATTGGCGAAGAATCAACGCTGTATGTCAAATCAACCATCAGGCCAGACGTAACGGCGGAAAAATCCAGGGTGTCTATCCCGCTCGAGTCAGTTATCGAATCTTCGCCCCAGGCATTGTGAAAGACATACGTATCATTTCCAGCTTCCCCATCCAGGGTGTCATTGCCATCACCGCCAATAATTCGGTCGTTCCCGTTGCCGCCCTCTATCACATCCGCGCCGGCATTGCCTAACAGGGTATCGTTTCCGGCTAAACCATCCAGCGTGTCTGCTCCGGCGCCGCCCTGGATGCTGTTATGGCCGGAACTTCCGGTCAATCTATCCGCTTGCGCCGAACCGACAACGTGATCGAAATTGGTGACCGTGACGACCGAGGTGCCCGAGGCGGACATGGCGCTGGTACTCAGGTTAACCGTGCATGCGCCTGACTCCATGGATAAATCGATAATATCGGCAGTTCCTGTTGCGGCGGTTATGCCTTCGATACTGGTCAGCGTAAATGTGGCGCTGCCAACTTGGATCACGTTATTGCCGGATACAAAAGTGACCGCCGTTCCAATTTCGTTAACAAACACGGTGTCGGTGCCATTGCCGCCATCAATGTCATCGTTGTACTGGTCGTCATATTGCCAGAACTCGTCGTTGCCGTCACCGCCGTTCAGGTCGTCCACGCCTTCGCTGCCGGTAATCACGTCATTTCCGCCGCCGCCGTTAATGGTATCGTTCCCGTCATAGCCTTCTATCTGGTTATTCGCGTTATCTCCCGTCAGCAGGTCGTTATAAACCGTGCCCTGGATGTTGTTAAACCCGATAATCGAGGTGACGCTGGAGCTGGACGTAAGGGATCGCGTGGCCAGGTTGACGGTAATCGCCGTATTGCAATCGATGCCGCGTATGGTGTTGTTGTTTCCGAATGCGGCTTCAATAATCTCGATACTGGAGAACCTGGCAACCGACGATTCCGTTTCGGTCTGCACTTCGTTCATCCCGATATTGAAAACCATATTGGCATAAGCCGATGTGGTCAGAATCCGATCCGTCCCCGCCCCGCCGATAAAAGAATCCGTGCCTGTGGTACTGTCGGGACGGAAGACATCGTTCCCGTTGCCGCCATTCAGCGTGTCGTTACCCAGGCCACCCAACATGGTATCGTTCCCGTCGCCGCCAATCAGCAGGTCGTGCCCGGCATAGCCCAGCAAACTGTCGTTCCCGCTGTTGCCGGAAAGCGTGTTTCGAGATGCGTTCCCATACAATGTGTCATTCGCCGTGCCACCCGCAGCCCTCTCAAAGTACAGCGCCTGGGTTACCGATCCGGCATTGCCTGTAATGGCGCCAGAGGTCAGGTTAATCGTAATGCCGTTCGTATCCGTCGTAGCGGTCAGGTAATCGTCCAGCGCATCGGATCCATCAACCCGCTCTATCGAAACCAAGGTATCCGTCTGCCCGTTCCGAACCACTTTTCCGGACGCCAGGTTGACCGTAACCGTATTGCTTGTGCTGCCGTCATCAAACGTCACCAGGTCTGTTCCGGCACCGCCATTCAAGGTATCTCCGCCATTCGCCGCGGTTTCATAAAACGTGTCATTCCCGGCATCGCCATACACAATATCCGTCCCTACCCCGCCAAACAGAGAATCGTTACCGTCACCGCCGTAGATGGTATCGTTGCCGGAATCACCATATATCTTGTCGGCCCCACCCACGCCTTGTAATAAATCGTTGCCGCCACCCCCGCGAATCGTATCGTTTGAGGATGAGCCGGTTAAGCTGTTATTGTTGATATTGCCTGTAAAACTACCCATTGTTGCTCCAATCTCGCTACTATCCACTCTTGTTTAAAACTGCATGCTCAAAATTCAATTTATATCCTCTATCGACATGATTTTATGACAAGCAAACTGAGCCATTGGAAACTGTAACAAAATTAAGAACGGCTGATCCCGAACTTGGATTCAATGTTAGATGACAAGCTTGAAAGAGTCGTTTACGCTTCTGGGAAAAGCCTGGGAAATAGGATTTCCACCGAATCGATCGGGAACTTGAGATAGACGGGCCCCTTTGGCGTTCCGAAGCCAGGATGCCATTTTCAACCATCTGCGAAAGGAGCGCCCTGGCGATTCTCTCCTTCATCCCGCTGATTCGGCCGACATCCTCCCTGGGCCAACTCTCCCTTAATCAGTGCGGTATACAAGGCGCTCCGCTGCTGCCGAAAGGACGGCAACCAAATCCACACACCGCTGCGGGTGGGTTTATCAACAAGCAAGGTTCGATGCGGTGGGGTGTTTCCAGACTCATCTATGCCGATCTTCGCCTCAGGAAATTACTTTATAAAATGGCGATCTTCACCCCAATATAATGCATTTTTGCCGATCTTCTTGCCGGTTTAGGCAGTCGATTTAACTGCCCCGTTCGGAATTGATTAATCGCAATAGACTGATGGCCTGAAGCGGTTGAAAGCGGATATTCCGGATGATTCGTTGAAGACCCAGGCCCCTCTTTGAAATTGCATAGTGCCAAGATGTTCGAAAGTTAAATAACTTCTGGGAAAGAAAGCCTTCAGCATAATTTTCTGAAAGTCTTTTAAATTTGGAAGGTTTGGATTCTAAAAAGTGGTCGGCCCGACAGGATTTGAACCTGCGACCTCACCCACCCCAAGGGTACGCGCTACCAAGCTGCGCTACGGGCCGATTCCTTTACTATAATACACCATATTCCAAACCCGCTTTTAAATTCAAGCCTTTTCTCGATACCAACCGATCCAGAAAATATTGAGGGCGCTCACGGCGGCGGCTACCAGAAAAACGACCTGATAAGCCGGCATAAATCGGGCCGGATCGGTGAGGGTGGCTCCCAAGCTGATGTAGATGAGTCCGACAATGGCAATGCCGATGGCCATACCCATGGTGCGAACAATGGCCTGGAGTCCGCTGACAAGGCCCAGGTACTGCGATGGAATGGAGCCCAGGAGGAGGCTGTTGTTGGGCGGGTGGAACAACCCGTTGCCGACCCCGACCAGCAACAGGCCCAAGATGATAAGGAGAACCGGCGTTTGTATTGTGAATTGCGAGATGAGAACCAGCCCGATTGTGGAGATCCCCATGCCGAGCATGGCAGGGCGGCGGCTGCCGGAACGATCGGCGAGGTGGCCACTCAGCGGCGAGACAATGGCGAGCGCCACAGATGTGGTGATCAGGATCCAACCGGCAAAGGACGGGGTCATCTGGCGGATGGTTTGGAGGTAAAACGGCGTGAGAAAGGAGATGCAGGTAATGCCGTTAAAAGCCAGGAACGAGGCAACGCACGCATTGGTCAGGTCCTTTCGCTGGAAAAGCTTGAGTTCCAACATCGGGTGCGGGCTCTTGCGTTCGAACGGGATAAACACGCCCAAGCTCACCAAAAACAAGGCTAAGACAGCCAGGTTTAGCGGCGTGAGCAGCGTGTGTTCGATGCCGTAGGTCAGCAGGTAGTTGAAGCTGAAAAGGATAATAATGCTGAGGATTGCGCCAATCCAGTCAAACCGGCGCTCGTTCGTCCGGGAGACAAACTCGGAGAGGATGCCCCATGCCACAATAATCGAAATAATCCCCACGGGGATATTGACCCAGAAGATCCAGGGCCAGCCCCAGGCGTCTACAATCCAGCCACCCAGGGTCGGGCCAATCATCCCACCCAGGGAAACCACGGAGCCGATGAGGCCAATGGCCTTGCCCCGGTTTTCCCTGAAGATTTCCGCCGTGATGGCGGGCCCGTTGGACATAATCCCCGCTGCGCCGATGGCCTGAACCACCCGCATCGCAATCAGCATCTCCACCGAATGGGCCAGGCCGCAAAGGAAGGAGCCGATGGTGAACACGAGCATCCCGCCAACGTAAACCTTGCGCCGCCCAATCATATCCGAGAGCTTGCCCAGCGGCAGCAGGATCCCGGTCAATCCCAGCATATACCCCAAAACCACCCACTGTGTTGCCGGTAGGGTGGTTTGCAAGTCCCGGGCAATCATCGGCAGGCTGATGTTGACAATGCTGCTGTCCAGCGTCGCCATAAATACGCCGGCCGCCACGCACAGCCAAACGGCCCAGTTGCGGGGCGTGTTTTCGGTTTGGGCTGGGGATTGGGAGGTCAATCGGTCATCCCCGGATGCAATCGGTCAATCATTTTTCTATTTTTGAACGAACGAACCCATTTTGACAGTAGCATTCCAGCCCATCCCGCATTTAAAATCGGAGGATTTCAAGACTATATCATCATTTTCTGGGAATTAGCTTCCTTTGTTACTATAATAGTAACTTGATTGTCCCGGACGGCTTCTATAGAATGAAAGGCAACCCTGATGGAAGCATGCGGTAAACCCAAGCGATGATTGAGAAGTCCTATGATGTGATTGTGGTGGGCGGTGGCCATGCCGGCATTGAGGCAGCCATGGCCTCGGCCAGGCTGGGCTGCAAAACCCTGCTGATGTGTATGAACCTGGAGACCATCGGGCAGATGAGCTGCAACCCTGCCATCGGCGGGCCTGCCAAAAGTCAGCTCGTTCGGGAAGTGGACGCGCTTGGCGGTGTCATGGGCATCTGCGCGGACGCAACCTACCTGCAACTAAAGACGCTCAACCAGAGCAAGGGGCCGGCCGTCCAGGCCCTGCGCGCCCAATCCGACAAAACCGAATACCGCAACTTTGCCCGGGAACTGGTGGAAACCGAACCCAACCTGAGCCTGCGGCAAACCATGGCCGCCCGGGTCATCGTCGATCCGGATACCCGCCAGGTTACCGGTGTGGAGGACAGCCTGGGGATTGAGTATCCGGCTCGGGCCGTGGTGCTGACCACGGGCACCTTTATGAACGGCAAGCTCTTTATCGGGGAGAAGTGCCTTTCCGGAGGGCGTCCCGGCGAATCTGCCTCCTACGGGATAACAGCCAGCCTGGTTGAACTGGGCTTTACCACGGGACGCCTGAAAACCGGCACACCACCCCGCGTTGACGGGCGGACGATCGACTTCTCGGAGTTGCCGGAGCATCCCGGCGATCCCGAGCCCTCCTTCTTCTCATTCCTGCCCAACCGCCCCGTGCGCGAGCAGTTGCCCTGCTATATGACCCGCACGACGGAGGAAACCCACCGCGTTATTCGGGATAACCTGCACCGCTCCCCCATGTACCAAGGACTGATTGAAGGGGCCGGGCCACGTTATTGCCCTTCCATCGAGGACAAGGTCGTCCGCTTTGCCGATAAAGACAGCCATCACCTGTTTATCGAGCCGGAGAGCCGCGGCTCCTACGAGATGTATATGCAGGGGTTCTCCTCCAGCCTGCCGATTGAGGTGCAGATGGCCATGCTTCGCACGCTGCCGGGCCTCGCAAACGTCGATATCATTCGGCCTGCATGCGCCGTGGAGTACGATTACTTCCCCGCTTACCAGCTCCACCCTTCGCTGATGGCCAAGACGATTCCCGGCCTGTTTATGGCCGGGCAGATCAACGGGACAAGCGGATACGAAGAAGCCGCCGCCCAAGGCCTGATTGCCGGGATCAACGCCGCCCGCTATGCCGGAAACCGGCAGCCCTTTATCCTGCCGCGCGAATCGTCCTATATCGGCACGCTGATTGATGACCTGGTGACGAAGGAGATCCTGGAGCCATACCGCATGCTGACCAGCCGCAGCGAATACCGCCTGCTGCTTCGCCAGGATAACGCCGATACACGCTTAACCCCCCTCGGCCGGGAGATTGGCCTGGTGGACGCCCATCGCTGGCAAGTGTTCCAGGAGAAGCAGGAACGTGTGCAAGCGGAATTCAAACGGCTGAAGGAGACCAAGCCCAGCCTGGACGAGGCGAACACCGTGCTGGAAGCGGAAGGAATTTCACCACTTAAGGAGAAGACCGCCCTGCTGGACCTGCTGCGCCGCCCGCAGGTGAGCTACGACATGATTGCCCGCATGGCCCCGGCGTTTGCGGAAACGCCCAGGGATATCGCCCTGTTTGTGGAAACCGAAATCAAGTACGAAGGGTATATCGATAAGCAAAGCAAGGGGATCGACCGGCTTGCGGATGCCCACAAGGTGAAGTTGCCGGAAGACATGGATTACGCCTCGATTCGGCAGCTATCTAACGAAGGCCGCGAAAAGCTGGGCAAAATTCGTCCGGCCACACTGGCCCAGGCCATGCGGATTCCCGGTGTGACGCCTGCGGATATTTCCGTGGTGCAAATCGTGCTGGCCCAGCGAAGCCCGAAAAAAACCGCGGTGGAAGCCGTCTAAACCCCGTGCTGTAAAGCTATGCAACTTCCAGGTTGCCTCCCTGTGCTTTTGTTGGATAATGGGTTCCGGTTCAGGGAGTTTTTCGAGGAGGTTATATGGTTTCATCAATTCGTTTTCGCGCAATCCAAACTTTTATCGGGCCGCCGGATCAGCGCCAGTCCATTGCCCGCCGGCTTCCACAGGAAAGCACTTATACGTTGGACGAAGTGGCGTCCTTGGCAGCATTCCGCAAGCAATATCCGCATCTGGGGCATCGCCTGTTGGATGAATTGCCTATTGCCTTTTCGAAACAGCATTTCTTGATGGAGCCCCTGATGCGGTTTGTCATTCTGCCGCAGGTTAACCAGAATGCGCCGATAATGGCTGCAACCGGCCACGATATTGCCAGGTTGGCTGAATTAAAAGCAGCGATGCACAATTATGCGGAGGCTGTTAAACCTATTGCCGAGCCCATACTGGCTGACCTGGATCGCATCCTGTCCGAAGCGCCGCATGGGCGTGCCGGCCTGCTACGCACCATGCCAGTGATTCGGCAGAAGTGGGCCGAGCTGGTAACGCAATACTTGCAAAAGATGGTGCGATCACCGGAATTAACCGCCATGTTCGCCGACCCGGCCCGCAACCCGATTACAAAAATGCGGCAGACGGCGGAAAAAATGGTCAGGACGAATGACCTGCATGCTTACAGCCGCTATACGACCGAACAAATCCATAACCTGGAGGCGGTCTACAAAGCCGCCTTAAAATCCGAAAACCCGGATGTGGTGACCATCCTGCGGCATTTCGGGCATAACAGCAAAAGTCAGTTCAAACTGCTCTACACGCTGGCGCATCTTGCCATCTTTATGGCCGATCCGCAAGACGTGAAACGCTACCTGAAGAACACCCATCTGGCACACCAGGTTTACGCGGCGCTTCCGCATCTGGCGCCAACCTCGGCCCTATTGGAGCGAACTCGCCAGCCACATCCGCTGCCCCAGGAAATGCATGAACCGTTGGTGCCGCATACCGCGTCAGTTCTTCCTGCAACCCAGGTGCTTAATGGTGTGCTGGATTACATGAACTTCCTGCGAGGACGGTAGTTCCGGGGCATTAAAGCACGTCATCCATACGGCCCGGCGAGTCCAGCATCTCGTTGATGAAATCTTCCACCATCGGGCCGTCATTCTTATGCAGCGATGCCCGCGCACCGGTTAACCGACCATACACGAAGGCATACAAACTGGTGGCGGAGTAAGCAGGGTTACGGCTGTTCAAATCCGCAACCTTGGGGTTCTCGGCTTCGTCGGCCACCAGGATTCGGGTTTTGTCCCGGTATTTTTCAGCCAGTTGATCCAGCATCGGCAGCACGGCGGTGTAGGCATCGGATTGGGTGCTGCTGCCGTACAGCCACCGGCTGTTATAGATAAACAGAAAAACCGTCTTAAACCGTTGCAGGCTCAGCAGGTCTTCCAGGTTATCATCCTTTACTTCTATTGCATGTTGGAACGCATACTCAAATCTGGGCCCTTGCTGCCGGAAGCGGGGCGCTCCAGGTAATGCTTGGGAAGGTTGGACACCCGTTGCAAGCGGGCGGATCATAGCGAGAGCTTTTTATAAGTTGCGCCTGACGCCAGGGCATACGCCGGATAACGCTGGACGGACAGCACATAGTTCTCCGGCTGAAGCTCATCCAGGATGTCTCCCTGGACGACGGCCACGGTAAATTGCAGCACCTCTTCCGGATGAATGCCCAATTGGTCGAAGGAGAGCGCCAAATCCAGCGTTTCCCCGATGGCGGCGCCTGCAACCACGTCCGGGCGATGGCACCAGAGGTGGTCTGGCAGAGCTTCCGCGGCGGACACATTCAGCTTCTCCGGGTAAAGGTTGCCAATCTGCACTTCGTAGGCATAGTGATACCGCTGTGTATTCGCGACGTGCCCGCTGGCGCTTTTAATCCGCACCGGCGAATTGTGCCGGGTCTTGCCCGGCAGGCAGAAGTACAGGAAAATCTCGTGGTGCGGGGTGATTGCCTCTCGGTTAAGATAAAACCGCAGGTAGCAATGTGCCTCATCACTCCCGAAGTAAACTTTCTTCAGCACACGGGTGGCGCGGTGCATTGCCCCGTGAGACATATCGAAGCAACCGGCGCGTTCCCAGGCGTCCTCGTTGTCCAGACGGCCTGTTAGAGCGGGTGTCATCGGGCCGATAGGGAGCGAAACGGGCCGTCCCATCGTAATCGTCAGCGGAATATCCAGGTAATCCGGGATATCCAGATCCAGCAGGCGGTACACATTGGCGAGATGACGCCGGAACTGCATGTCAAACACCTCGTCCTGGCCGGAGTTGTGCGGCTCCCCATACCACCAGAACCAGTCGCTGCCTTCCGCGATATATAGTTCCTTCCATGCCTTGTCAATCACCGCCTGCGTATGGTGGCCCAGCTGTGTAATATGGGCCAGGTCGGCGCGGGTTTTGTAGAGATAGTTCCACGCCGCATTCTTCACGGGATCCGCAATCCAGATATGGAAGTTGCTGTTAATCCAGGAGCCGGCGTGCAGCCGCGCCAGCGGTTGAATGGTCTCCGCGGGGACAGACTGGAAATAATCCTTCACCCGGCAAACATCCAGCGTTTCATCCTCCGAGAGCATGGTGTAAAGCTGGTTGAGAAAATCATGGCCGTCGTTGGCATAGCTCTCCCAGCAATTCTCCCCATCCAGGGCAATGGTCACAATGGGATCCTTCAGCCCCACCGCAGTGCATCGCCGTTGAATCTGCTTAAGCCGCTGGTAGCAATCGCTCGCGGCATGGATAGGCGGCATGCCGGCATAGTGGAAGCCGATGAGATCCGACAGCGTAAGGTGGCGAAACAGCAGCTTGACGCCTTCATACGTATACGGGCGGCAAATCAGCTCCACATTCTGAATGTTGCCGAACGGATCCTTCTCCAGCGGGATGCCCAGGCTCAGGCTCAGGTTGCCTTCGCTGCTCACGGCCCATTGAAAGCCGTGATCCTTAAACATTTTAATGGCTTCCGGACTGATGGATTGCTCCGCGGGCCAAACCCCAACCGGGTCAGCCCCAAAAAGACTCCTGTATTTTTCCTTTGCCGCCTGCACATGAAACTCCGCATCCTGCGGAAATTGAAAGCGCTCATCCGGCAATACGGCGTCCGGCATCGCCACGCGGGCGGATTCGGAATCGATAAGCAAGGGCAGGATGGGATGATAGTAAGGCGTTGTGGTCACCTCGATCTGCCCACGTTCCTGAAAATCTTTGTAAGTTGGGAGTGTCCGGGCAATAATCTCCCGTTGCAATTCAATAATCCGGGTGCGATCGGCCAGGGTATAGCCACGCTGTTTGTCCCAGAGTTTCTTAAGCTCGCGTTCCTGCTCCAGCCAGTACGGATCCGTCCATACCAGGTGGAAAAGCGCCATGATGTCGAAGTATTCCTCATCCGTAAACTGGCTGATATCCACATCCCCATCTGCCAGGATGGCGTTCCGTTGCTCGAACATCTCGTAATAATAAGGGCTTCGGGCAATCATCGTCGGCCCTTTGGCATCAAAAAAGCGTTGGAAAATAAACGTCTTGTCCTCATCGCTTAAGGTATCCTGCAACATCAGCTTGAGATGCCTATCCATGGTTTCCGGGCGGCAGTAATCCTCCAGTTGATCGATGAGCGACGGCACCAGGTTGAATGTTTGGCGAATTTCCGAAAACTCTTCCAGCATCGCCACCATGTCCAGGTAATCCTTGATGGCATGCAGGCGCACCCAAGGCATCAGGTATTCGCCGGTCAAGTCATCCTTGTATTCCGGCTGGTGCATATGCCAGATAAACGCCACAGACAGCTTAGAGAGGGCGGATTCGGACATGGATGGAAAAGCCTCCTGGTATCCCGACGAAACGAATGCATGATGCTACGTGAAACCATACCACACAAGCCCATACCCGTGGAATACGCCATATCATTTGTCTTTCAGTCTGTTATGCTCTGCTGACAACCTGATTAACATATCCGGCCAGGGACTTCCTCTTTCTAAAGCGCAGGCATGCGCCACTTGTTTGAATTTGTAACGAAGGGCTAAATGAGGAGAATGTTTATCCGATAGAGAACCATAATGCATACAATGCGAGGGTGATGCGATTGCGTCGGGTAATATCATTGCTGGGGCTCCAGCGAACACTGGTCGTGGCCGGCCTGGCCGTATCCATTTCGTTTTTAACCGCAGGGCTGGTTTCGCCGGTTACGGCCAAGTCTAATTTGGCGGCGCACGCGCCGGGACAAATCATTGTTCGCTTTCGTCCCGGTGTTTCAGAGCGGGCACAAAGCGAATTTATCAGCCGGCATAAGGCCCAGATGATCGATTCGCTGGACTTCGTGGATGCAAAGGTCATCAAGGTACCCGAAGGGCGCACCATGGATTCGTGGCTGAACGTGATGAAGGGCAGCCAAATCATCCGTTCCGCGGACTTGAACTATAAGCTTCGGCTCACTGCCCGGCCCGACGCGACCATCAAAGCGGCCGAGCCTCCGAATGACGGCTACTTCGGCAAGTTGTGGGGACTGCATAACAAGGGGCAGGCCGGCGGCGTCAAGGGCACGGATATCAATATGCTGAAGGCCTGGGGCGCATACAAGCCCAAGCGCTCTATTGTGGTTGCCGTGATTGATAGCGGCGTGGATTACACCCATACGGACCTGGTGCATCAGATGTGGATTAACCGCGGCGAGGATCGCGACCACGATAACCAGGTTACGCGACGGGATTTTAACGGGATTGACGATGACAACAACGGCTATGTCGATGACATTCGCGGGTGGGACTTTGCCAATAACGACAAGGATCCCATGGACGACAACGATCATGGCACGCATGTCGCGGGGGTTATTGCCGCCCGAAGCAATAACGGCTACGGCGTCTCGGGCATTGTCGGGAATGGTCGTGTTAAAATAATGCCGCTTAAGTTTTTGGACAAGGATGGCAACGGGTATACGACCGATGCCATTAAGGCCCTGGAGTACGCCACCCGGAAGGGGGCTATTATTTCCAACAACAGTTGGGGCGGCGGGCCTTACAACACCGCTCTGTATGAGGCCATTAACAACTATCGGGCCAGGGGCGGCCTGTTTGTGGCGGCCGCCGGGAACGACGGCTGGAATAACGACATGCTGCCCAGCTACCCGGCCTCGTATAAAGCCAACAATGTTATCGCCGTGGCCGCGCTGGGGCCGGATAACCTGGTGGATTACTATTCGAATTACGGTCGCAATTCCGTGCATATTGCCGCGCCGGGAAGCAACATCCTCAGCACCATCCCGAAAAACCGCTTCAGCGCCATGTGGGGAACGTCCATGGCAGCGCCTCACGTGGCCGGGGTTGCAGCCATGGTCTGGACACAGTATCCGCACCTGAAAGTGCATGAACTGCGGGCGCTCATCATCAATTCCGCCCGCAGGAGCAAAACGCATCGGCCCTATACAGCCAGCAGCGGCGTTCTAGACGCTTATAACGCTTTGGAGAAAGCCGACGGGACGGACGAGGACAACGCCGCGAATAAAAAGGCAAAACGGTAAAGCCCCATTACAAAGCAAAAAAGACAGCCCGGCATGTTCATGGAATCATATCCATATGAGACATACGGAAGCGTTGATCACCTCGGTTGAATCCCGGCTGGCCGATTATTGGCATCACCTGGAAACCCGATGCCACCAGAATTTCGAGCGGGTTCTGGATGGCTATTTGGCGCATGGCCTGAGCGAACAGCATTTCGCCTCAGTTACGGGTTATGGGCACAACGATACAGGCCGCGAGGTCACGGATGCGATTTTTGCCCATGCCCTCCAGGCGGAAGCGGCCCTGGTACGGCTTCAGTTTGTCTCCGGGACGCATGCCATTGCAGCGGCGCTTCGAGGGGCTTTGGCGCCAGGGAAGGGCAAGCTGGTTTCCGTTACCGGAAGCCCTTACGATACACTGGAAGAAGTCATCGGTATCCGTGGCGGTAGCCACCTCTCCCTTACCGGGATGGGCATTGGTTATGCGGAAATCGATCTGCTGGATACAGGGAAGTTAAGGCTCGATTTGACACCGCACGAACGGCAGCAGCTTGAAGAAGCAACGGCCATTTTTATCCAGCGATCCAGGGGATACAGCTTGCGCCCGTCCTTAGGGATTGAGGATATTCAACAGTTGGTTGCGATGATAAAGCAGGTAAACCCGGATTTAACCGTCATCGTGGATAACTGCTACGGTGAATTCGTGGATACTGTCGAACCGACGCAAGTCGGGGCGGATCTGCTTGCCGGTTCGCTGATTAAGAATCCGGGCGGTGGTATCGTGACCACGGGCGGCTATGTTGCCGGGAAAAAAGCGCTGGTTGAAGCTGCTGCGGAAGCCTTGACCTCTCCGGGGATTGGCTCGAAAGGCGGTTATACATTTGAATCCACACGCTTGATTTTACAGGGTTTGTACTTTGCCCCGACCGTGGTAAAGGAAGCGCTGAAGGGGATGAGCCTTGCAGCCGCCGTGTTTGAGGAACTGGGCTACGAAGTGGTGCCAAAGGCCATGACGGCCCAAAACGATATTATCCAGGTGATTCGGCTGGGTGAGAAAAACAAAGTGCTGAATTTCTGCAAGGCGCTTCAATCCATCAGCCCGGTAGACGCGCGTTTTACCCCGGAAGCCATTGTGACGCCCGGTTACAACGACCCTGTAGTGATGGCAGGTGGGACGTTTATTTTCGGCTCCACGATTGAGCTTTCCGCAGACGCGCCGATTCGGCCGCCCTACTCTGTTTTTTTGCAGGGCGGATTAACTTACAGCCACGTGCGTTACGCGGTGAAAAAAATCCTGGAAATTTTATAAGTCTTACACCAGGTGAAACAGGTGGCTCAATGGCCCGCGTGTCGGGTCGCTGATGGCAGGGCCCATTACGGGTACCTGGGGCGTGACAGGTTGACGCGCCTGAAGCGCCGCGGCGGTCATAAGTGTTTGTAATGCCGGGGTCGCGATCGGAGGGGCCGGAGGGGGCGGAGTCTCCACAACCGGCGGCTTCTCAATACCGGCCTTTTGCAAATCCAGGATGGTCAGCTCTTCTGCATTACCGCCTTTTTTGGCAAGCTCCTCAATATCGGCCTGGGTGAGTTCCTTGTCATTGCTGGAAAGGCCTTCCACTTTGCTGTTCTGTTTGCTTTTGTGCAGTTCCAGCAGGAATTTAATCACTGGCAGGTTCTTGATGGCATCCGCATTGCCCTCCTGGGCTTTTTTCATATATGCTTCAAGCTCGTCCTGCGTAATCTTGCCATCGGCCTTGCCGGTCAAACCGTCGACCTTTAAATTCTTATCCTTGAACAAAACATTCGTCACGTCTTCCGTTTTGACGGATTGTTCCCAAACGGCCCGTTTGACGGGTTGCCCATTAATGCCTTGTCCGCCCATATTGCCACTGATTGCAGACATGGATCGGCTCCTCCTGATCGGATCTTCTTCCCTGTATAAAAATAAAAACAATCAAAAGAGAGAATTGCGTCATAAGCTGTAAGCAGTCCGAAAAATGTAAACCTTCTTATCAGTGGATATGTTTCGATATATCGCTAACGAAAAAATTTCCAAACACTTTTGATGCCACCCAATACCACATCCGTGGATTAGGGGCCTCCCAAATCGTTAAGTGGATGAGAGCAATTGCAGCTATTGAGAGACTTCATTATCAAAAAGGAGTTTGCTATGAATATACCCAGAATTCACCCAGTGCGACCCAGCCGCTTTGCCGGCGTTATTAGTTAATATTGATGCCACACCTTAGTGGGGAACTATTGAACTCCATTCTGAAGCGGTCGAGGGATTATTTGCCACGTCTAAGAAAGGAGAAACGAAGAAAATCGACCTTGGTTCTGGTGACTTGTTTGTTGTGACAGGCGGCGGTTACGGACAGCAGGAAACAACCGTTCAACAAATTAATTTAGCGAACTGGGAACGGATGGAAATGGGTGTATTGGAAGATCGGATGAGAGGTTTAACATCCCTAAAAGATTTCCAGCATAATGAAGAATTACATCCCATGCTTATACAAGAAATAAGTTTCATAAGAAAAGCTACCACCACTTTTATTGCTCGCGTGCTTGAACGGGTACAATACAATGCCTGGTTGTTTCAATCTTCAATAGCAATGAAGGGTTGGGAGGAAATTGATGAAAAGCCGTATACACTAAGAGGAAAGGAAATAACACACCCCTCTATGCAATTTATATATGAGAAAGGGCCAAAAAGCCTGATTAGCAACCTCAACAAGTGAATTCACGGCTGTAGAGCGGTGTAGGCTAAAGGAAACACGTGAAACGAGGAGGTTAGACAACCTCCTCGTATTACAGTTTAGGTTAGAACCAATCCGGTAAGTGTTTGATAGAATAGAGAGGTTAGTGTTGAGGCATAGAGCGCCTAAGAGATGAGTGTTCCAAAATTAACTGACCGAGAGTGGGAGAGTATCAGGGACTACTTTCCAAAACAACACATGGGTA
>CALAJO010000150.1 GCA_937922745.1 uncultured cyanobacterium | reverse complement strand
TGCCCTGCACCGACCCTATTCTTTTTTTAGCTCGCTTGCCGCTTACGCGGCTGCGCTCGCCGTTCTGTTGATTCACGCCTGCTGCTTCGCAGCTGCGCAAGTATTGTAAAAATTTTAAGACACCTTGGGTTTAAGTGCTCTGATAGAATTAAAATATGGATATCGGTGATGGATTGGAACAATTTAGAAGCGCCTGTTTGGCACTAGACTTCAACCCAATGCCATTAATAGTTGGGACCGCAAGATGGGTAGATCCTGCTACTTATGATGCCTTCCTGTTTGGTACCCCGAAACCGCCCGAAAAATGCCTATGTACAATAAAGATTGGCTTGCCCAGTACAAAAAAAATGGGGAACCAAAGTTTGAAGCGAATCAACAGGCCGCAAAAGCTTTATTTCAAGCGCTAGGTGTCTCTATCGATAGAAAGAGTAATGGGATTAAGAATCAGCATTGGACAGTTTGTCATATATGGGGAATAGATGACCCTACTTTCCAGCGCCCCAATTCTATTGTCCAAAACCCAATGTATTATTCGAATATAGGTAATATGGTTCTTTTTCCTTCTCCTGTAAAGGCTTTTACCGATTGTGTGCCAGAAATCAAAATGCACCTGCGAGTTTGTGCTTGGTACTTGTACGGATTTATCTGCGAAGAACTTAAGGAAGAGGCAGAAAAGATTAAAGAGGGCTATATACCAATCGATTATCCAAAGGAGTGGCCTAGAAGCTATCGAGAGAAGCTACCGCCAGGTACTGTCGAGTATAATCCTAGAATCCAAAACTTTATTGCCAACCGAAAGCGTCAAATTAGGCAAGATTTAAATAACCCCAGGTTTGAAGGCAGTTATTATCCTAAAGAGCGTATTTCAAATGTACTCAATGTCTTTCCAGGGAATGAGCCTGAATGGTGGCGTCGATAAAACCTTGCGCCACTGCGTAGCAGCAGGCGAAAACAAACCAAACGGCGAGCGCAGCCGCGTAAGCGGCAAGCGAGCCGGAAGAAAAAAGAGGGTCGGTGCATCTGAAGCCGCAGCAGGCGGCTTCATCTATAAAATCGGGCTCCCGTCTCTGCAATCAGCAGAGACGGGTTAAACAGGCCCTGCGCAACCAGCCCACATTGAAAACGAAGAAACCCATTCCAACCAGCCTGCACTGAAAACAAACCAACCCAAAACCCCTACACTCATGAAACTCCTTAAAAAATGTTAACAAAACCGTTGAATCAACAAAAAAATGATGCAACAAAAAGATGAATATGCTATTGTATAAGCTGTTTAACCATTCCTTTCTTTCTTACGTTTTCATAAGCGGCCTTGGGGGGATTCCTGGAGCCGCTTTTATTTTGGAAAACAATAAAGATCGATCTGGGGGGAAGGGTTAGCTACATGGTTAGTTTATCCGGTTTTTATTAAAGTGCGTTTCATCTTTGTCGAAGACTGGTGTATAGATGACCATGACATTCTCAAGGACCAGTAGACGTGGATAAAATTACGATGGATGCGAATAACCCACCGCCTCATAGCCTGGAAAACAACGATCCGTTCGAGGCCATTTTTGCGTTGAATATGGGAGATTTCGTTGCAGAGCATTTAATTTCGGATGATTTGCTGGATAAGATTCAGCACTCGATTAACGCCAACCCGGAAAAGCTGAAAAAGCAGTTGGAAGAACTGGTAGAAATCTACTCGTTGCACAATACGCTCAGTTTGCTTGGGTTTAACTCCGGCCAGCAGTTTGTCCTGTACGATTCCATGGCGATGAGCCTGGCGGAAATGATGGAAGTGGACGCATGCCATATTTTCCAAACCGTCACCAAAGAGAATAACCAGCAATTTCTCAGCTTAACGGGCACCTCTGTTACCGGTATCCCCCAAACCCGTTGGAACCTGGGCTTTGATCTGTCCGATACGTCTTTGCTTCTTGTGGAAGCGTTTGAAGATGGCTATTCGATGGTTGTCGATGACGTCGAGCCTGGTATGCCTGGGTGGAAGCCCTTGCCGGAGCTTCACCAGGAAAAAGTCCGCTCCCTCATCGCCGTGCCGATGGAAGAAGGCTTGAAGCAAAACGGCCTGATTGTGTTTGAAACCTATGAGCCTTCGGATTTCAGCCAGGAATTGGTTGATTTGGCCGAAGCCACCGCGCGCGTCTTTGTCGTGTCGCTGCATTTGCAACGCCTGCTGGACCAGGCCCAGCGCATGATTAAGGACGAGAACGCCGACGCCAGCAAACTGAGAAGTTTACGGGCCCAACTGACGGACGCCATTGGCGACCTGGGGCGTTACCAGCAATTTTTCGTGGAATCCCTCTCGTATGCGATTGATGCCCGAAACGCGTTTACGCAAGGGCACTCGCAAGGGGTTGCGCAAATTGCCAAAAGCATTGCCGAAGCGATGTCGCTTAACGAGAAAACCGTGGACCTGGTGTATTATGCCGGTCTGCTCGGATCTCTCGGCAAGATTCAGATTCCCAAGGAAATCCTCAACAAGGAAGAGGCGCTGACCCCGGACGAGTGGGACGCGCTGAAAAACTCCCCCAATATGGGCGTGGGCCTGTTGATGAAGATGAATTTCCTGTCGGAAGTGATTCCCTATATCGATTACCAGAAAGAGCGCTGGGATGGGAAAGACAGCCCGCATGGCCTCTCCGGAAGAAGCATCCCGCTGGGCGCGCGAATTATCGCCGTGGCAGACGCCTTCCATGCGTTAACCCAGCCCCGGCCCTATCGCCCGGAACCTTACCCGGCAGATAAAGCGTTGAGCATCCTTCAGTCCGAAGCCGGCACCAAGTGGGATCCGGATGTGGTTGCCAGTCTCTCCCGAATCGATTTGGCTTCGCTCGCGTAATTTAATTCCAACGATTGCCAGAGTGATTGAAACGTTGGCGCTTCCAAGTCGAACAAGGCGGGTTCCTGGCCCAGCTCCTTTGTAATTACGGATTGCAGCGCGCTGTCCATTTGTGTCGCTGCAATGCCAAACGGTTGCACAAAGGCCGCCCCATGCTGAAGGATGCCATGTTGACGCCGAAGCTGTGCAGAGCCGCAGACTTTTTGCCCGTCTTCCGCCAGCAGATCCGACGGGGTTTGCGTTTGGAAGCATAGAGCCGAGCGCATGTAATCCGATGTATCGGTCTGGCAGGTGGTTTGCAGCGGGACGCCGCAATCTAGCAGGGCTTGCTTGATCCACTTTGTAAAAAAGCAATAGCTGTCGTTCAGCGACATCGCTAACAAGGCCGGGTGATTGGTTACAAAGGCGAACGAGACATCTTCACCGTGTAATATCGCCCTTCCTCCTGTTGGCCGCCGAACCACATCGGTGGTTTCATCCGTTAAATAAGCCTGGCCCGCTTGTCGTTCAGACTTTCCCTTTTGATGCACTCCCAGTGATAAGGTCGGCCGGGCCCAGGAATACGTCCGCGCAACGATAAGGGGCGCATCGTGAAGTTGCTGCGCCCATGTTAACAAGGCTTCATCCAGGGCCATCTGGCGGGTTCCTGATGCGTTAAGATGCGGTTGCCATAACCATTTGCAGCTATCCAGAGGGTGCATAGTTTATAGATCCTGTTTGCTTAAACGACCGACGGTTTTGTTAAGTTTATATATAGATTATGATTTCTCCACCTTCCCAACTTTTCAATTTTTTACTAGACTCTTTTACAGAACCCGTTTGGGGGTCGATAACGAGGTTGAAATAAAGTTTATCGGTTAACTTGGTAATATTTTATACAAAAACGATTTTTTTGTTAGAATCCTATTATAGGTTGTGGTTAACTGATAATTAAAGTAATGAAAGTGAGTTTAAAATCACGATGGAACCCGTACAATTGTTAGTAAGGACTTGGGGGAGGAACACCTAATGGTTACGGCAGAAACAGTTTCCAATAGTAGTGAGCGACTCGTCAAATTCCTCGAAGAAACCAATCTCCATAAAAAAGACTTTGCCGAAATGATCGGCGTCACGCTGTCTTATGTCTACAGTTTAATCGGTTCGGAAATCTCCTTTTCCACCCGCACCACCACGCTAGAGCGCATTGCCGTGGTGATGGGCGTTCCGCCGGAATCGTTCCCGGAATACAAGAACAGCGAAGAGCCCCGGATTATTGATTTTGGCGTCCAGTTTCTCAAGGAAAAGCAGGCCGAGATGGGCTTAAGCAACGTCCAATTGCTCAAGAAATTCCCGCGCGCCCAGCGTGTGGAAATCGTGGATATGTGGCGTGGCGCGCTGCCGCTGCCGCTGGATTGGCACCAACTCAGCGCTATTGGCGATGTGCTGAATATCCCGAGGGAAGAGCTTTACCCTTACTGGGAAACCCGTTTGCAACAAACTCTTATTAACGCAGGCATCGACCCGTTGGCCAATGCGCCGCTGATGCAGGCCATGTTTAAAGGGATTAAAGCCTACCTCAAGGTCTAAATCTCTTATCGATAAAGACATTTAAAATCAGCCACTCATGACATCAAATAATGGGTGGCTGATTGCTTTGTATACTTTTTCTTGATTTTACTTCGGTTCATCCCAAAAGGGAGAAGCGTAATCCGGATAGGAGGACACTTTGGGAGAATCATCCTCCATATGACGTTGCAAAAATGCCATAACGGCTTTATAGCCACGCTCCTTGGGCACTTCATCCTGTGCGGGGTTGTTTTGATAGCAACTTAAAATCGTTCCATCTTTTAAGTCTACACGCATGCCTATCGACGCTTGTTGTTCATAATCCTGTCCGGCGGTTGTACCTGGATAGTTTTCGTCAATCAAAAACGTAACAGTACCCTTGTGATATTCAACAATGGCCGAGCCTTCCGGTTTATCCATAAACGAAGTGCGTCGTGGGGAATCCGGCATGTGCCGCAGAATGCTCTGGCGTAGCAAGGTTGTAGGGATGGTTTGATATGGGACTCGCATACGCCAAAGATCCGCAATATCCTCAAAAATTTGGGCAGATGCTTGTTTGCTGGCTGAAAGGGCCTCCCATAAGGCGTTCCTTCCGCTATAGTTAAAGATCTTAATACTACCGTTTCGTTTTGAAAGCCTGCCATTCACTAGGATGGGCGAGCCCGGTTCATCGGTTTTTTCAGGCGCAGCATTACGCTGTCTTCGGAACCATCTGGGGTTACGGTATAAGACAAATTGACTGCTTTGCCACTGTCATCGGTAACGCGGGATTGCGCTTCAAGTGACCGGAGCTTTTGCCCCGCAAGCTGATAAGATGCGTTTGTGATCACACCAAACCGAATGGCCATATTGAATTCCTTTTGATGATCTGATTTGAATTTAAACTTAATCCAAACATGGATTTATCACAATCCGGGCAATTTTGCGTTTGGTGCCGTTTATTTTATAACAGAGTCAGCAATAAAATAAGACCGTGAGAGCGATGCGATTACACTGGACACCTGCTTTACCCGCCTTGCGATATCCGCAAACACAAAAGGCCTGGCATCCCGCCCAGCTATTAAAAACCCAGCCGGGATATGACAAGGTGCAACTGACCCGCTTTGGCGGGTATACCGATGAGCAGCTTGCCAAGCTGGAAGCCTTGACGATGCCAGAAACCGGGGCAGCTTCCAAGGCGCGGCAAAAGCAGGCAGAGCAGCTTGCGCAGCACAAAGCAAATGGCAGGCAGATCCACGCGTTGCTAGCCTCTGTTGAAAAGAATCTCCAGCAAGCCGAACAGTGTGAAGCCCAGGTGATCCAGGCGATGTTTGACCTGATCCCGAACCCGCAGAAGCCGGAAAGGCCGCTTCCCCACCTTAGGAGCAAGCTGGAATTTTTCAGGCAATACCAAAGGGAAGGGGAGCAGTCCTTGACCAGGGCCATTGCGGAAATGCTGCACTTTAAACAGGCCTTGGCATCCGGCGAGCCCGAGAAGAAGGATCTTAACCCCAATACCATCCCAGGCCGGATTCAAGCACACCTTCAGAAAACCCAGGCGTACAAACCCCTTCCGGAATGGGCGGAGCGTCAGTTGAAAGGGTACCAAAACCCGGATGGAGCTGGTGAGTTAGGATTATTGCTGGGGCAATGGAGAAAGACTCGGGACGATGCAAGCTCCCAATTATACGAGGCGCAAGGGCTTGCACCAAGGGTGCCGGTGTATAAGCAGCGGTTAACGACGGCAGACAAGGCTGCCAATATGGTGTACGAGCTTTTCCGTATTGGCGCTGCCGGGTTTCAGAATCGCCTGAATGAGAGTGCATTAGGTGCGGTTTACAGCACACTGCAAGGGATGACCATGGTGGATGTGGCGCTCATTAAGAACAAGGAGATGTTAGAGCGGCTTTGGGAAAGCGCCCCGCCCCTGGAAAGCAGATTCCAGATTCCCTATGGTGTGTTCTATCAGCTCATCGACCACCTGGCAGAAGACGTGAGCCAATCCCTTCAGTGTTACCAGGATTCAAAAGGGTAGTTTATAAGCGAATTCTTGAAAAAGCGGCCCCTTAATTAAGGGGCCGCGTCGTTTTAGTTTTCTTCGATAGACTCTTAATGACGAAAAGAGTTATTTGCCTTTGACATGTTCAATGGCAATATCTTCCAATGGGGGGCTTACGACCACTGCAAACTGACTGAAGAGCAGTCCGCTGAGTACAATGGCTGAAAAAACTCTGCTCATATCCATTTCTCCTGTTATGTATGCTTCACCCAACTCACTGGCATGGGGATGTATAAATAAAAAAATATGGCTTGTTTATATTGCTTTAAGATTCTCATGTTTTTACACTTCTTTGATATTTTTAATATATCTATTGGCAATCTGGAACTTACCCTTGCAGGGCGGGCCTTTGTAGAGAATTCAGGGGTTTACAATAGGCAGTATTGGTATATAATAAATATATAAAAATACTGAATAAGCCTCGTACAGAGGGGAAGGGAGTCAGAGCAATGTCTAAGAAAAAGAAGAATGCCAACAAGCGTAAGGCCAAAAAGGGCAGAATGCGGGCCGGCAATGTTGATAGCAATTTTAACGCCCTAAAGCATGGCGGCAATAGCCCGCGCCTGCTCCCATCGGAGAACCCGGTGGATTATGCCGCCTTTCGGCAGAAGGTGTGGCAGGAGTGGCAACCCGCCAACGGGCTGGAAGAAATCCTGGTGGATGAGATTGCCTTTGATGGCTGGCGTCTCCTGCGGTTGGCCCGTTACGAGATTAGCCTGACGGACGACCCGCCGGAAGGCATGGACAGGGCCATGTGGGCCGATGAGTTCCGCAAGCTGACCAACATGCGCATCCGCATCGAGCGGGTGCGGGACAAGAAGCGCGACGAGTTGAAAGACCTCCAGATGGAACGGATGCGGGCAACGCCGCTGGAAATGACCGTGCAGGAATACCGCCAGCACCTGATTAACCGCAACCTGATTCGGCCAGTGGTAAAATACACCGGCGCATTCGATCACCTGCTGTTTGGCGATATGGATGCGGACACGCTATTGCCAGAGGATCCCACCACATCGGAACCGATGGAGGAACCCGGCCGCAACGGCCCCGACGAACCCACGGATCGAACCTTCTAGGCAGGGTTTGGGTTCGTTTCGCAAAATGCCGTATTATTGGGGCCATACCTGAATTTCCAGCTCCTCGGATTGCGTCGGTCGAACCCTCTTCAATGGATTATTCCTGGAATCAGTACGCTACCGCTGCGAAACCTCCGGCAAACGGAAAACGCAACGCGCTTTTGGGCTTTACGAATTCCCAGGCATGGTGTACTCTATAAATATATCTTTATTAAATATTTTGTATAAAAGTCGAGGGGTTAACAGGCGACGATGACACGCGATAATCATGCCTCTAACGATAAACTTTGGCACTCCCCCGAGGAAAAACCGGAAGAGTACGCCCAACTGGTGTCCAAGCTGCTGGCGATATTACAGCCGCAAGGTGCGCTGGAGGAGTTTGAAGCCAATCTCATCATCCATAACGCCTGGCGCGCCATGGGCGTAGCGGCGTTTGTGGCCCGACGCCGGCAACAACTCGCCGGGCGGTATGACCCCAAGGAGGAGAAGCTGTTGGAGCAGGCCGAGAAGCTCCGGAAGGAATACGAAAAAGGGTTTGAGAGGAACCTGAAACAGTTCCAAAAATGGCAAAAAAAGAAGCGTTCCCCGGCGGTGATGGAAGAGCGAACGGCCCGGCCAAAACGCAATAAGCCCAGCCGACGAACCCAAACCCAAAGAACGGCGCAGGCCGCCCCAACACAGCAATTTCGCCATGGCCCCTATACCATTCGCATCACCTGGCTTGCCGGCCCCTTTACCAATCGGTGGAAGGGGTATTAAGGGCTCTAGGCCGATACGTTCCTAGTCCGCCATGGTGGCCGGTTGCTTTGCGGTAATGGTCTTGGCCTTACCTTTCAACTTCTTCCCCGCCGCAGGCTTAACGCCGATTTTCTGGCAATAGGCCTGCACCGGGCATTCCAGGCACCGGGGGCCAATGGGCTTGCAGCATTCCTGCCCGTGCCGCACCAGCACCTTGTTCACGATGGGCCAGTACTTCACATCCAGCTTGTCGCGCAAGGCCCATTCCGTTTCCTCCGGATCCTTGGTTTCGATATAACCCAGGCGGTTGCAGATCCGGTGGACATGGACATCCACACACACCGCGGGCTTGTCGAAACCCAGCCCCACCACCAGGTTGGCGGTTTTGCGGCCCACACCCTTAAAGGTGGTCAGCGTCTCAATGTCATCCGGCACCTGGCCGCCAAACTCGTCAATCAGCCGCCGGGAAATCTCCAGGATTGTGACGGCCTTGGTCTTATAGAACCCCACCGGGTAAATATACCGCTGGACGTCTTCCAGGGAGAGCCGCACCATCTTCTCCGGCGTGTCGGCCACCTTGAACAGCTTCTCTGCCAGCGGGAAGGTCGTGTCATCCCGGGTGCGAAGGCTCATCAGGCAGGCGATAAGCACCTTGTACGGGTCGCAGCCGGTAATCTCCGACATGGGGTGGGTTGGGTAAGTCTCCGCCAGGATTTCCAGCACCGTGCCGATGGGATAGGCCTCTGCGGAGGAGGTGGGGGATGGGCTCAAGTTTCTCGGCGCCTCGTTCGATACTGTACCAAGGTAAAAGGTAACATCCGGGACTGACGATGTCCAACACGGAAGACACATTTAACCGGGGGCTGAAGGCTTACGAGGCGGGTGACTACCGCGCCGCCGAGGAGGCGTTCTCCAGCCTGCTGCGGTTAGATCCCAACGCCTCGGAAGTGTGCCTGAACCTGGGGAACGTATACTACCGGCAGGAGCAGTTTCCCAAGGCTGAAGCCCAATGGCTGGAAGCCATCCGCATGAATCCGCTGGAAGACAAGGCCTACCTGAACCTGGGCAACCTGTATTACAACCAGGGGCAACTCCAACAGGCCATCTTCTACTGGGAGGTCTTCCACGGGCTTAAGCCCCAGCATATCACTGTCAGCCTCAACCTGGGCATGGCCTGCGAGGCCCTTCAGGATGTGACCCGGGCGCACCATTATTACGGGATCTTCCTGCGTAATAAGCGGGTGGGCGAAGACTCCCGGAAAATCCGCCGCCGCCTGGTCGAGGCCAAAAACGTGGCCGAGCATAACCTTCGCCTGGCGGAAAAAGCCATGAAGTCCGGGCAGTTGAAAAAGGCAGCGGAAGGGTATGAGCAAAGCCTTACGCTCTCCCCCTTCCACCCCGTTTACTACCAGCATTACGCCACCGTGCTGTTCAAGCTCAAGTCCTTCTCGCAGGCCGCCTTTTGGTACGAGCTGGCCATACGGCATAACCACCGGGAAATGCCGGTCTATGTCAATCTGGGTGTCCTGTACCATAAGATGAACCAGCCCTTTGACGCCCTATGGGCTTTTAGCTCGGCCATCCGCCACTTTGGGGCGCAGGTGCCGGAGGCGGCCGTCAACCAATTCAACCGGCTTTGGGAGCAGCATGGCGTGGGGCTGCTGCAAAGCACCCTCTCCACGGTGGATGGCCACCTGACGGCCCGCCGCTACGCCGAAGCCGAGGCGCTGCTGGAGAAGCTGGCCGATATCGCCGAGTCTCACGCGGAGTCCCTGGTCCTCAAAATCCAGGAGAAGCATGCGGTCATCGAGAACATGAGATCGCCTTCCAGAAAGGCTGCTTCGCTCCTGCTGGCCCAGGCGGATCAATACCGCGAATCCGGCCAGTACGAAAAAGCCCTTGCCGCCTACGAGCAGTATCAGGCCCGCTTCCCGGACGGGGAGAAGATTCCTGAAGTGAAGGCCCGCATCGAGGAGATTGGCAAGGTCATCAGCGCCGTCATCGGCTCGCTTCTCTCCGAGCCCAATCTCCTCACCACCACCGAAGAAGCCGCGAATGTCGCCTAACCCTTGTGCGAAGCCCAGTTCCTTGACAACCCAATACTAGCCAACCAACCACTTGATAAAGCTGTAGATCGCAGTAGCATGCAAATACTGTACAATAGATAGCAGGATGTCACAGAGAGAGTGATCGGGTTGGTGTATGTTCAATCTGTCGGTTAAGCTGTCCATTTTATCCGAGCCCTACGAACTTCTGTCACCGCAGGTGTTCCTGGATAAGCCTCCCCATGCGGCGCTGATGCTGTTCAAGCGAATCCTGCCGCAGCGCCAGCTTAACATGCTGGCCTTTGCCCTGTCGGATGAGGCCATTCTCCTCATCCTGGAGAACGAGTTTGAGGTGGATGTGGCCAAGCGACGGCTCCTCTTCACCAAGCCGCAGCTCGACCCGCAAAGCTGGCTTTATGCCAACGGCCTGGCCGATCTTCCCCCGGTGAGCAATGCGGATGAACTGGACTCGGCGGTCAATGCGGTATGGCATACGGTCAAAGCCCACCTGCCCTACGATATCTCCAACGAGGACAGGCATTCTCGCTATGCCGAGCTGAAGACGCTCATCCAGTTGTATGCGGTGCAGTATCCCCAGCCGGATATTTACCGCGTCATCGCCACCCCGGCCGGGCAGCACAAACTGCTGAGCTACGCCGTGGCGCAGGCGCTTTACAAAACCGATGCCGCCAAGGCCCTGTTCGGGCGGGACGCGTTATACACCAGCCTGTGGCAGCAAAAGCAGACGGAATATCTCTACCTGGCAAACCCCGTAGCCCATCGGCACCAATCCATGCCCGCCTGAGCGGGCTGCTTAGGAAAACGCCATCGTCTTCTGCTGCGGGGTGTACAGCACCAGCACGGACTGCTTAAACTGCTCCTGCAAGGCCTTGGCGACGGCCGACATGACGGCCTGCTTTTCGCTTAGCTGACGCTCCAGGTAGCGCCCCAACAGGGACAGGATCTGCTGCTTCGTTGGGGCCGGATTCTTTAGCATCGCCATCCATTCATCATGCAGCGGCGCCCGTGAGCGGATGCTCTGCCCAACCTCCGGGTGGTAAGCCACTTCCTGCGCCAGTTGGTCGTCTTTCACCACCAGGCGCTCCGGTGTTACCGTAATGCTGCCGAACCGCGGCCCTGTCACCTGCATCATATCCTTCTCCACATTAACCGTCAAAACCCGCATGTACTACTATAAAACAAGCCGGTGTCGGAGTAAGGGCCTGTAAACCACCCATGGGCTATCTTTTTACAAAACGGTTGGCGGCCGGGTTCGGATGGGGTATGCTTTGACTGATATCACTCACCAAACTGTACGGATTGATGAGCCTAGCCACCCCCTTAGAGCAAGAGCCGCCCTATACCGTTATCCAGGTGCCGCCCACCGCAACGGATGAGGAGCGCATGCAGGCCGTGGGTACGGATCTCTCCCGTTACCAGTGGGTTGACGATCGGGAGGAACTCCCGCCATTAGAGATCGAGCGGAACCGCGGCATCATTCGCCCGCTGGTGAAGGCGCACTTTAGTAAGATTTTCGGCCAGGTGTCCCAGCCGGTGATGCTGACCCATATCGTGACCACCCGCTGTAACTATAGCTGCGGCTTCTGTAGCTTTGCCGATACGTTAAACGCCATCAGCGATGAACTCTCCCTGGAAGAGATTGAGAAAACGTACGCGACGATGGGCGGCAACCTCAATACCATTGTGTACTCCGGCGGCGAAACCACCCTGCACAAGAACCTGCCGGAAATCATTGAGGCCGCATACCGCCTCACGCCGGTCAAGTCGGTCTACATCATCTCCAACGCCTGGAAGCCGGACGTCCTCTTCCAGATTACGCACCGCATCAAGCAAACCTGCCCGGATCTGCACCTTACCTGGAGCCTGAGCATCGAGGGGCCCAAGGAGATCAACAACCAGGCGCGCCATACCCGCAAGGAAGACTGGGATGCCTGGCAGAACACTATCGACACGATGTGGGGCATCAAGCAGATGCGCAAGCGTTTTGGCTACACCGAGCTGGACGTACAGCTTTGCACCGTCTGCACCCCGGCAAATAGGCATGCCCTGGATGACTGGTACCTGATGGTGCGCGACACCCTGCAACCCGACAAGTGGAACCTGAACCTGCTACGTAAGAGCGTGCAGATGGGCAACCACGAAATGAAATCCTGGGAGGCCCGGCGGCAAAGCGGCAATCCCGAGCCTTTCGAACAGAAGTATATCGAAATTACCCGCCGTGTGCGGGAAGACGTGTTGAGCGGCAAGCTCAAGTTCCTCTACCATACGCAATCCCCTGGGGATGGCGCGATGAAATCCGCGGTGGACTTGATTAGCCAGGCTGACAACCGGCGGGTTATCCGGGGCGAAGCGCCTTCGGTGTGCTGCCGGGCTGGGAACGACGGCGCTTATATCGGCAGCAACGGTGAAGTGAGCGGCTGCGAGGAGTTCGCCAACAACCCCACCGACAACAAAACCTTTGGGAACCTGCGCGATTACGACTACAACTTCCAGGCCATCTGGAACTCCGAGGCTGCCAACCGCTTCCGCGCCCAGGTCAACAAGTCGCCGGAGTGCTATGGCTGCACGCTGGAAAGCCAGAAGAACTACCCGTCCATCCTTGTCTCCTTCAAGCACCTGTGGGAAGCGCGCCAACTCTCTCAACAGATTAACTAGCGGGCAATTTCGGATTACCCTTGGGTTTGGTTACTGCATGACCCTAAGTAAAGGTTAAAGGTGAGTAGATGCTTCAAATCCCTCAAGTTGCCCGCTTTGGTGCGCAATATACTGTCCAGCCTCGGGATGGTCAACCCTTTTTCGTGACACCCGAGACAGAACAATTGATGATGAAATTGGTGAATACGGCGATTCTTTCCCAAAATGGCAAAGCCAGCTCCCTACTGGGGGTGCAGACTGATGAGCAGGGGCGTCTCATCATCCATACCGATAGCTGGACGCGAAATCCAAAGACCTCACACATGGAGGTGCTTGTGAATGACTTGCGACGCGACATTCCTGCGTTATACTTTGTCCTCTCTTGGGTTTCCGACAGGTTTAAGCAATGGCAAGATTTAAGGCAGACAAGTGATTTTCCTGTTAACCCTGGCTTCCAGAAAATGCTGCCGGCATTAAAGTCTTATCTGGTGCAAAATGCACTCAACACCGCCGCAGATGCCTTGGTGCCCGATACAACGATACGGTTCTAATGCTTGTTAAAGGTTAATTGGATGCACGTCAATCCCCGGCGGGGGTATTTGAGATTGTCCATCTTTTGACTACAATGCGCCTGTCAGGCACGGCAGTATAGCAAGGCGTATTGTCGGCGAAAGGATGGATGGATGACGAAGAGAGAGGATATGGGATGTTAAAAAGCGTTGGCCTGATGCTCTTTTTATCGGCGTTGCTGGCAAGCCCCGTCTGGGCACAGGAGTTCGATACACAAGGCCATGCGGACATGGCGCAAAGCTACATGCAACAAGGGCAGTACGATTATGCCGGGTTCGAGTGGCGTAAAATCCTGGCGGTGGATCCCAAGAACCTGCAAGCCCACCTGGGCCTGGCTGAGGCACTGGTCAAGGGTGGGTTTATCGATGATGCGATTGCCCAGTTGGAAACAGCCAGGCGCAAGAACAAGGATACCGACATCATCCTTAAATTGGCGGAACTCTACGAGAAAAAGAAGGATTACCTCTCCGCAGCCCAACAGTACGATGGCATCTTGCTGAACAACCCGTTTAATGCCCCGGCTTATCGCGGTTTAAGGCGAATTGTTCCCAAGCTGCCGAAGGAGGAGCGGAACACCTATAACAAGCAGTTGCAAACCACGGCGAACCAGGCCAAGATCCGTGCAAAGAAGGCCATAAAGCTGGGGAATTATGCGGAAGCCGCCAGATTCCTGGAGATTGTCGCCTTCTTCAACAAGAACCTCTCCGATGTGAATGACCTGGGGCTGGCCTTATTCCTGGCGGGAAACCGTAAGGAAGCCGGGCAACAGTTCAACCAGCTCAAGCAATCTGGTAAGGTGCGCTGCGAAATCAAGGCCAACGCGTCCATGGTGTTGCTGGGGCAGGGGCGGGCACCCGATGCGGCCAAGCTGATGGAGGACACGATAGGCTCCTGCAACGACCCGAAGCTGAAACCCGCACTCTTCAATAACCTGGGCTACATCTACGAGATGGACAAGAAGTGGACAAAGGCCCGCTTCGCTTACGAGCGCGCGATTTCCCTCAACCCGACGTTTACCAAGGCGCAGATGAACCTGGGTTTTATCTACCAGCGGCAGGAAGAACTGGACAAAGCGGTGAACCTGTACCAGACCTTGCTCCAGCGGGAGCCGAACAACGCTGAAGCCTGGAACCAACTGGGCTTTACCTACGAGCTGAAAGATAAACCCAAGGATGCCATCAGCGCTTATAAACGGGCTATCGCGGCCAATCCCGGCTATAAGGATGCTTACTACAACCTGGGCATGCTCTATAAAAAGGAAGACAAGATGGATGAAGCCGCGGACATGTTCAAAAAGATGTCGGACCTGGAGTTTACCGCCATGGAGAACCCGGGGCAGCAGCAGGGCCAAAAGGTGAGCAGCGGGAATCGTTCGGAACTCTTCCATTATGTGGATCTGTTCTTCTCCGATCCCATGCTGTAGAGGTGTCCATCATTCTCTGCCAGGAGAAGGATAGGACGAGTCAGGAATTCAGATGAGAGGGAGTTAGAAATTATGCGCTTACACTGGCAACAGATGGATTATGCAACCTGGATGAAGTGGCTGACGGCGATCGGTGTGGCAAGCATCCTGTCCATTAGCGCCCTGGCCTGGGGAAACAGCACCCTGGACGCGCTGGAACTACAACTGCTGGGCCAAAAATTTACCGCCGAGCCTTTGGAGCAGCGCATAACTCGATTTGAGGAGGCCTTTCAACTGCCGCCTGTCGCCAAGGCATCCATGCAATACCGGCTGAGCCGTATATATGCCTTACCCAAGGCCCAAAACGACGCAGTGAACCGGCAGGAAGCCGTGGCAGCCTATAACCAGGGAATCGACGCCACGCAGGGCGGCCGCATTGAAGCGGCAATCGACGCTTATAAGCGGGCTATCCAGCTTAACCCTGGCTTGGTGGAAGCGTATAATAACCTTGGCAACCTGTTCGAACATCTGAACCTTTACCCCAAGGCTATCGAAAGCTATCAGCGGGCCTTGAGCCAAATGCCCGACAGCCCCTTGCTCCATCGCAACCTGGCCGTGGTGTTTGAGAAGGCCGGCGATACGTCTCAGGCCCTGCACCATTACCGCGAGTACGCCAAGCTCGACCCGGCGCCGGATAAAACGGTACTCAATATCATCAGGAACTATGATGATCAGGCCCGAAATGCCTCCCACGCGCCGGATTACTACGAGCAGGCACAGGAAGGGTCGCATGGTAAAAAGCTCGTCTGGCCGGAAGAGATTAACCCCATCCCGGTTTACATTAGCCTGGAGCCGGATCAGGGCGCTTTCTTGCCCGCCATTAAGGAAGGGCTGGCCAAATGGGAGGAGGCCAGTGAAGGGCGCCTGAGATTTAAGGAAGTGAGTACGCCAGGTGAAGCCAAAATCCGGATTGCCTTGCAGGAAGGCCCGCTTTCTCACCCTTACCTGGACGTGGGCCGCGCCTCCTACGACTATGCCGAGGAAGGCAAGAACCACGAGCTGAAAGGGCTGCGCGTGGATGTTGTCATCAATACCGGTGAGCGCGATGTCCCTATTCCCCTGGAGAACCGGCTGGCACAGGTCAGGCGCCTAACCTTACACGAAATCGGCCATGCTATCGGTATTTGGGGCCATAGCTCCAATCCCGGCGATGTGATGTACACCCGTCCCATAGTTTCAGAGCTGTCCCAACGCGATCGGAACACCTTCTTCAAGCTTTATGGCGCCGATCAAGTTTCCAGACGCGCCCGGCGGTGACCCATTAATTCCGCTGGACGGTGCCGCCTTCAACGGTGCCTTCAAAGCGGGAGCCGTTGTGGACGATGACCCTGCCCCGGCCGCCTTCGAAAGTGATATTGCCGGTGACGACGCTGTTATTAGTGAGTTCCACGACCTGCTCAGCCATGGCAGCCCCCATCTCTTCAGGGTTCCGGGTGCTAACGCCGTCATCGCTCCAGCCGGGGCCGTGGACATTGGGCGCCTGGGTAAACTGTGTGCGATATTCGCTGTAGGAAGCGGGGCCATCGCCGGAAACCTTGCTGCCGTTGACATAGACAGAGCCATCTGGCGTGATGACCGTGGTTTGGGTTGCTGAAGACTTGACCGTGTAGCCGTTAACGTTGGATAAAGACCCTGGCCCAACCGTCACCAGGTTGTTACCACTGCGGCCGTTGATCACAATCCCATTACCGGAGGTGATGACGGAATTGTTAGTGATGACGTGGCTGTTATTATTGCTGCTGATAAATACGCCGTTGTTCAGGGCGGTGGATGGAGCGCCCAGCTTGATGCTGTCGACCGTAGTGCTATCCAGAACCAGGCGCGGCACCGTGGCGGACAAGGTCTGATCGATTCGGGTGTTGCGCAGGGAGACTTCGCCGCCGGCAGAGGCGTTGCCGTGGATGGTCGCGCCGCTCAGGGTCATCGCCGTGCCGGCAGAGACATTGCCGTTAACGGTGGTATTGGACAGGTTGAGCGCGCGCCCGGCAGAAACGGCGGCAACAGACGAACAGTTGCTCAGTTGCACATCGCGCCCAGCCATCAGGGAGCCCTGGATGCTGCAATTACTGCCTTCCACCTCGCGCCCGGCCATGACATTGCCCAGTACCTGGGTGCCGTTTAAGGTGACGTTACGCCCGGCTGAAACAGTCTGTACCTGCTCGTTTCCCAGTACCAGCGTCCGGTCGTGGATCATGTCGCCCATGTTCTGGGCAAACCCCTGGGACAGGGAGCCGATGAGATAAGCGGCGGCCAATCCGCTGGTAATTCCATACTTGCACTGGCGGGTAAACATCATAGGGGCATCTCCTTTTGGTTAAGCTCGCCTGGGCGATGCCCCTTATTGTACGAAAGACATACGGCGGTGGCTAGCACAGCCATCAAGCTCAGTCTAACCGGCCGTTGCGGGCTCGGGCTTTTCCGGTTTCTCACGCTCCGGGCGATTGCCTTGGGCTTGGCCCGGCTCTTCCGGCGAGGATTTGACGAAGCCGCTGATGTTGCCATCGTGGATGTTGTATTTTACGCGGCTCACTTTACCGGCATAGTTTCCATCAATGGTGTGGACAGTGCCATCCGGATCGATTTTTTCGACAAGACCGGTATGAGACCATTTATGACTTTTTCCAGCATTATCTGTCCAATAACCCTGGTCGATGATGACGGCATCGCCCGGTTGAACGCGGTGCAACTCACCGGCGGGGATAAACTGACCGTTATCAATACCCCACTGCTTAATGTCTCTTACAGCGGATTTATGGCCCCACGGCGAACCGCCGTTCTGGTTCAACGCAGTCGAAACAAAGTCTGCGCACCAAGCTCCGGTATGGCCATTGTAGCGAGAGATATCCGTGTTGCCCAGTTGCCCGCGTGCCCAGTCCATAATGTTATTGCGGCGCTGGCTCACATCCCCGTTAAAGGGCTGGGTTACATGGCCTGGCCGTTGTACGCCGGGCTGCTGCCCAGGCCCATAAGGTTGATCCACACCTGGTAATCCTGGGGTTGCATGGCTTGGTGCGCCAGGTCTTCCTGGTCTGCCGGGGCGGCCTACAGGTTGGCCTGTTGAAGGATCGATCGGCATGGGGCCGCCTGGGCCCTGTGGCCTACCCGGGCGATGGGCTTGTGAAGGCATATCGTACGGGTTGCCATTGGCAGGAGCCTGACCTGTTGGGCTGCTTTGGGATCCGCCTGGTGAAGCCGGGCCACACTGCTGCCCCGGTTGCGGTTGCCCCTGTTGGCCCATGTTGCCGAACATGCCGCCCATCATTTGTTGGAAAAACTGCATCAGCATTTGCAGCATCGCGAAAAGCTGCTGCATCATCATTGTAAGCGATCCCGGATTGAACTCGCCCATTTGCGATGAGGGGTTCATCGGGTTTTGATTAAAGCCGCCAAACGGATCGGCGACGGCCTGATTCTGAAAACCGGGTTGCCTCGCCCCGGCAACTTGCTGGCCGGAGGAAGCAGCATTCGGCTGCAATGGCAGCACAAAAAACATAGGTCCCGAAGGAGAATTCAGCATTTGTTTTCCCAGCCTCACAGTGATATTAAGCCCATACGGAACGACCGCCTCGAACAGGCAGGTACACGTCCCTTGTATAGGTATAAAAACGATCATAGGATTGTTTTCAATACCCTGGGGCGGAAAATAAGGTTTTCTTTATTTTCGAACTGCTAGGCGGTGAGCCGTTCTTCCGGCATGCCTTGCGGTTGTAGCGGAGTGGCGTGGCGG